>NZ_JBVJND010000021.1:191135-195291 GCF_055583825.1 Streptomyces sp. NPDC104367
CCGCCCGCCGGGATTCGCCCGGGCGGGGGCGCCGGGGGCGCGGGGCCGCCTGGTGCGGCGCCGGCGGCCCGGCCGGGGGGGCTAGCAGCGGCCGGCCCCCCCCCCCCCCCCCGGCCCCCCCCCCCCCCCCGACGGCGAGCGGGACAGCCGGGGGCGCGAGCATCTCCGCGCGGCGGCCGAGGCCGCCGCCGGTCGCCGGAACGCCGCAGGGCGCACCGTCACGGGGCGGCGCGCAGCCGCCGGACGAGCTCGGCGGTCGCGTCCTCGCCCAGGTTCGCCGACGGAGCCAGGGTGATGCGAGTGACTAGCCCGGAGAACCGCTCGGCCAGTTCCTCCGGCAACTCCTTCGGTGAGCGGACCACCGCGAACGTGTCGAGCATCTCGTCGGTGACCAGCGCGCCCATCTCCTGCCAGCGACCGGCCCTGGACAGCGTGGTGAGCTCCTCGCCGATCGCCTCCCAGCCGTGGAGTTCCAGCACGCCCCGGTACGCCGGCGTGGAGGCGTAGAAGGCGATGCGCCTGCGTACCGCGGGAATCGCCTGCTCCATCTCCGCGGCGCTCCCGGTGATGATCCGCGGCGTCACCGACACCTCGAAGTCCCGCATGGTCCGGCCGGCGCTCTCGCGGCCGGCGCGCAGGGCCGGCAGGGTGCGTTCCCGGATCCACCGGGGAGAGGTGAAACTGTGGCAGAAGAACCCGTCGGCCACCTCCCCGGCGAGCCGTGTCATCCCCGTGCCGACACCCGCGAGCATCACCCTGGGCGGCCCGAACTCGTGCGGCGGCGGTGTCATCTCTGGCGGCATCAGCGTGTGCCGGTAGAAGTCGCCCTGGAAGTCGAGCCTTCGCCCCGAGCGCCATGCGTCCCAGATCGCGTGCAGCGCGAGGACGTACTCCCGCATCTGCGCCACCGGGCGGCCCGCCCAGGTCATCGAGAAACGTCGCTCGATGTGCGCCTTGACCTGCGAGCCGAGGCCCAGGAGGAAACGCCCCTGTGAGTGCCGCTGGAGCTCGTGCGCCGTGTACGCGAGGGTCATGGGGGAGCGGGCGAAGGCCACCCCGATGGCCGAGCCGAGCTGGATCCTCCCGGTCGCCTCGGCGGCCAGCGCGAGCGGCAGAAAGGGATCCTGGGCCACCTCGCTGGTCCAGGCCGCGTCGTAGCCCTCGGACTCCAGTGCCCGTGCTCGCTCGAAGGCGTTGCCGATGTGGTGCAGGTTCGCGTCGATCCTCATGGGGGTCGCTCCTGTCGATGTCATGCGGCGGGTGCGGGGCGCGCCGGGATCCGCCGGTGTGGTCGCCGGAGGAGCCCGCGCTCTGTTCCGCCCCGTGCGTACACATCCGCGTCGCCTCGGTCGTCTCCCGTCGTGCGCGGCGGCTCACGTCGGCGGGATGTCCCGCCCCGGGCCGAACTCGTCGGCACGGCCGGTGAGTTACGCCGATGCCCCTCAAGGGTGGTGGCACCGCGCGCTGTGCCGCCCGGTGCGCGTGTACCAGAGACGTGCTCGACCGCGCTCAGAGCGATGCGGGCTGCCCGAGGACGGGGAAACCGACCTGCCGACGCTCGACGTACGGCGTGTACGTGGACATGTCCGCCGCCCCTGCCGCCGCCTCTTCTTCCGTGGCAGGTCTGCTGCGGAACACGCCGTGGTCCAGGACGGTCGTGCCGTCCACCTCGGCCACGAACGAGAACGATCCGTCCTCCTGCTCCCAGACCCGGACCGTGAGTTCGTCGCCCGGGACGACCGGTGAGACGAACCTCGCGGACATCTGCCCGAATCCGGCCGGGTCCGACGCGCACAGTGTGTTCAGCAGGGCGCGAGCGGTGAAGCCGTAGGTGCAGCGTTCGTGCAGGATCGGCCGCCGGAAGCCGGACAGGTTCGCGTACCAGGGGTCGGAGTGGACCGGATCGGTCTCCCCGCCGAGCCGGTAGAGCAGGGCCTGCTCCGGCCGTGTGCGGCAGGTGACGGTGTAGGCGGCGGGGGTGGCCGGCACGTGCCACGACGTGCCTGGTCTCCGTGTGCCGTTGAAGCCGCCCTCACCCCTGATCAGGTACCCCGAGCAGACCGTCGCCAGTGGCCGGCCGGAGCCGGCGTGGGTGAGTGACGACCGAAGAGCCACGAACGCGTCGCGCCCCTCGTCGTGGATGGCCGTGACCCGCCCGGTCACCTGGACCCGTCCGTTCGCCGGGATGGGGCGGGTCAGCCGCACCGTCTGCTCGGTGTGGACGATCTGCGACTCGTCGAAATCGCCGATCTTCGGCCACTTGTCCACGCGGCCCAGGAGGGCGGCGAAAGAGGGCAGTACCCGCTGCCGTACCCGCCATGAGTTCTCGGTGGTGTATGCGATCTCCGCCAGCGGGTCCGATGCTCCGGCGCCGACACCCAGGGCGTGCAGACAAGCGTCGCGCGAGGTCCAGCTGCGCTCACCCTCCGTCCACTCCTGTCCCACGGCATCGAGATGTATCGCCATGTACGCTCCCCTCCGGTGCGGACGGTGGTGCGGCCAGGACATGTCCGCGGACAGCCGTGTCGACGTAGACAGCCGTGACGTAGACCGTGTCTGGATGATGGGGCTGTCGGCTGTACGGCCGCAACCCTTGACGCAGAGTTTTGCGACGTGGTGTCGTAATGATTGCGACACGGCGTCGTGAAGACTGGCGGACTCGGCGGAAGCAGAGAATTCCGGCGGCCTCTCTCTTCGGACCGGAAGGTTGTGAGCCGTGAAAGTCGATGCCGACTCCGAGAAGTGCGTGGCCTCCGGCCAGTGCGTGATGCTGGCGCCCTCGGTGTTCGACCAGGACGATGCCGGCATCGTCACCCTGCTCGCCGAGACCCCGCGTCCGGAAGAACTGCGCGCGGTCGAGGAAGCCGTGCACATGTGCCCGGCCGCGGCGCTGGCCCTCCGGCCGGACTGACGGGGACGGGTCGTGCTGGGATGGCGTCCCGCCGGGTGGTGCAGCCCATCAACGGACCGGAACTCGCGGGTCACGCCGGGTACTTCGACCGGACGGGGTACGTCCGGCGCCTGGCCGGGGCACTTCGCGTGCCGCACCTGCGCGGAGATCAGCGCGATGCGGGTGGCGGAGGGCAAAGCGCATGATCGCTCGCACCACCTCGCGGGACGCGACCCGTCCCGGCCCGGCAGGTCCGCCGAAGGGTGGAAGCCGCTGCCACGGTCCCGGTCGCGTGCTCCTGCGGATGCCGGTCCGGGCGCGGATTGCGAGCCTCGCGGATGACGTCGATACTCTCCCTGCCGCATGTCGGGTCCCGCATGGAACGGAGGCACTGACCAGTGCCCAAGATCACTGCCGCCAGTGTCGCCGAGCACCGGGGCCTCACCATGACGAGGCTGCTCGACGCGTTCGAGGCGGCGGTGCTGGAAGAGGGGTTCACCGCTCTCACGCTGGCCGGGATCGCCGAGCGGGCCGGCATCGCCCGCAACACGGTCTACAACTACGTCAAGGACAAGCAGGCGTTGCAGCACGCGACGGTGGAGCGCGCGCTCTCGGCGGTCGTCGCGGATCTGGACGAGGCGGTGGACGCCGACGCCGACGCCGAGCAGCAACTGACCGTAGTGATCGACCGGTTGCTGACCCGCTTCGGCCAGGGTGCCCCGCGGCTGCTGCTGCTCCAGGCCATGCAGGGGCATCCGGAGCTGCACGTCTCGGAGGACTTCCCGTCCACCCGGCTGTTGCTGTCGCGCATCGAGTCCATCGTGAGCAGAGGCGCGGCCGCGGGGCAGCTGCGGCCGGTCGACGACGTGCGGCTCACCGCCATGATGGTGTCCGGCGTGCTGCACGCCGCGGTGCGGGCGTTCGAGCTCGACGGCCGCTCCCTGGAGGACATCGCGGGTGAGGCCCGTTCGATGATCCTCCGGGCTCTGCGGGCCTGACGGTTCGCCCGGCACGGGGCGGTTGCGGGGCGATCCCGGTCCGGGCTCCTCCGCGTGCGCGGGACGGCCGCGCGGATTCGAGCATCCTGAAGCCGGGCCGGGAGCCCGCACGACAGCGAGCCCCGGCGGTGGTGCACCGCCGAGGCTCGGCCGCCCCCCGTGCGCGGCCGCCCCCCCCGTTATGTTCTTCGCGGTCCTGCAAGAGGGCCGCTGGCCTCCGGGCCCGGCATGACTGTTCCCCCCTGTCGAACGGATGACCTGGGGGTGG
>NZ_JBVJND010000022.1:0-178469 GCF_055583825.1 Streptomyces sp. NPDC104367
GGTTACATTCCGAACCCGGAAGCTAAGCCTCACAGCGCCGATGGTACTGCAGGGGGGACCCTGTGGGAGAGTAGGACGCCGCCGAACAAATATTGAAAGGGTTGGGCCCTGAACTTCGGTTCGGGGTCCAACCCTTTTTTGTTTTGCGTAACTTGAAGTTCACGTTCCACGCCGAGCATCCAGGCATGGGTACTGCTGCAATGCTCAGGGCCGCCGGTGTCGGAGTCGGTGACGAGGTCATCGTGCCGGCCTTCGGGAACGCCGACGTCGCCGAGGCCGTGACACTGGCCGGCGCGCTTCCGGTGTTCGCCGACATAGATCCGGTCAGCTACTGCCTGGACGTGTCCGACGTGGAAGCGGCCGTAACCGCCCGTTCCGCCGCGGTGGTTGTGGTGCACCGGTTCGGCCGGTGGGCCGATGTCAGGGCGCTGCGGGCGCTGGGACAGCGGCACGGGCTGCTGGTGCTGGAACAGGGCGAGTCCGAGGCTCCGTACGACGAGATCGCGCAGCGTCGGCAGCGGGCCGCCTATCTCGACACGAAGCTGCGGGGCGTGCGGACGCCCGACGGCGGCGACGGGCACACCTACCAGCAGTACGTCGTACGGGTGCCGGGCAACGGCCGGCCTGACCGGGACGCGTTCGCCCGGGCGTTGCGGGGCAAGGGAGTCGACTGCCGGGTGCCGGTGAAGACGCCCGTGCACCGGCTGCCGGAGTTCCGGCGCTACGTCTCGCTGCCGCAGACCGAACTGGCCGCGGACGAGACACTCGCACTGCCCGTGGACGCAGCCCTGACGAAGCGGGAGATGCAGCGGATCGTGTCGGCCTGCAACGCCCTCGGCGGACTCCTTCAGCCCGCCTTCTGAACGAGTTTGGGAACCCGGGCCTGTTCGGGGTATGATCTATTCCGTTGCCGAGGGGGAAACCCCGAAAAAGCAACAGGCCCCTATAGCTCAGTCGGCAGAGCGTCTCCATGGTAAGGAGAAGGTCAACGGTTCGATTCCGTTTGGGGGCTCCACCAAGAAAAGTCCCGCCCTTTCGGGCGGGACTTTTTCGTATCCGCTTCCGTTCTCGCGGCTCGCGGCCGGCCCGGCCCTCAGTCGTTCTGAAGGCCGGGAATCCGCATCGCCAGAATCGCCATGTCGTCCGACGGGGCGTCCGAGGCGAAGCGCTCCACCGCGCGCATGATGCGTGCTGCCACCGCGCCCGCCGTCAGACCCGTGCACGTCGTCAGGACGTCCGCGAGGCCGTCGTCGCCGAGCATCCGGGTGCCCTCGCGGCGTTCCGTCACGCCGTCTGTGACGCACAGGAGGACATCGCCCGGGTCCAGGGTCACCGTCTGCTCGTACAGCTCCAGGTCCTCGATGACGCCCAGGAGGGGCTGCGGTTCGGCAGCGGCCTCCACCGTGCCGTCCTGGCGCAGGCGGAGCGGGAGCGGGTGGCCGGCGCAGACGATCTTCATCTCCGCGCTGCCGTCCGGCAGGGGGCGCATCTCGCCGTACAGGAGGGTCAGGAAGCGGCTGCGGGAACCCTCGTCCAGGATGGCCGAGTTCAGGCGCTCCAGGACCGCGGGCCCGCTGAGGCCCTCCCGGGCCAGCAGGCGCAGGGCGTGCCGGGCGAGGCCCGTCACGGCGGCCGCGTTGGGACCCGTACCGCAGACGTCGCCGATGGCGAAGCCGTACGTGTCCTCGGAGATGGGGAAGACGTCGTAGAAGTCGCCGCCGACCTCGTTGCCCTCGCCGGCCGCGCGGTAGATGACCTCGACCTCGACGCCCTCGATGTGGGGGGTGTCCGGGGGCAGCAGGCTGCGCTGGAGGGCCTGGCTGATGGCCGTGCGCTCCGAGTACAGGCGGGCGTTGTCCAGGGCCAGGGCGGCCCGGCGGGACAGGTCCTCGGCCAGTTCGAGGATCTCCTGGCGGAAGTGCTCGTCGGTGGGCTTGCCGAGGGTCAGCATGCCGATGACGCGGTTGCGGGCGACGAGGGGCAGCACGACCGTCTCGCCGCCGACGGCGGAGGCCGTGGCGAGGGTCGGGCCGATGCCGGAGGAGACCTGCCGGGTGGGGCCGCCGGTCAGGCCGAGGCTGCGCATGGAGCTGCGCAGGGCGGCCTGGTGGGCGTGTTCGCCGGGGGCCGACCAGACGCGGGCGCCGGGCGTGGGCACCGGGTCCGGCGGGGGCACCTTGGAGAGCAACGACTTGATGCCGTCGATGAGTTCCTCGTCCTCGTGCAGGACGTACGACAGGTACGGCTCCGATGCCTGGTCGGCGATCGTGTAGACCGCGCACCAGGTGGCGAGGGTCGGGACCGTCATCTGCGCCATCAGGGCGAGGGTCTGGTCGCGGTCCAGGGTGCCGGCGAGCAGGTCGGAGGCCTCCACCAGGAAGCTGAGCGAGCCGCGGCGCAGCCGTTCCAGCTCGCCCAGGCGGGCCGACTCGACGGCCAGGGCGATGCGGTCGGCGGCGAACTGGAGGCGCAGCGCCTCCTCGTTGGAGTACCGGCCCGCGCCCTCGGCCGCGACGCCCAGGGAGCCCGTGAGGCGGCCCTCGACCTTCAGCGGGACCGTGACGACCGAACGCATCCCGGTGCCGCCGAGGAGGGGCACCGCGCCCGGCACGGCCGCCAGGTCGTCGTGGACGGCCGGCATGCGGGCGGAGCCGTAGCGGCCGGGTCCGGCCTCGACGGGCACGCGCGCGAAGCGCTGCCGTGCGGAGGGCAGGCCGGTGGAGGCGCGGACCTCCAGCTCGGTCTCGTCGTCGGTCGCGAGGAGCAGGAACGCGGAGTCGCCGTCGAGCATGTCGCGGGCGCGTTCCACGGTGCGCTGGAGGAGGCCGTCGAGGTCGTCCGGGGCCGGGGAGCCGATGAACACCTCGAAGGGGTCGGCGCTCTGGCCGTCGGAGGTGCCCGCGGCGTCGGAGGCGGGGACCCGCAACGGGGTCTGGAGGACGGCGCGTTCGTGGTCGCGGACGAGCAGGCAGACGGTGGAGGGCTCGCCGCCCGTGTCGCGGACTCTGAGGTGCGAGGCGTAGACGGGGGTCACCCGGCCGTCGGCGCCGCGGATGCCGTAGCTGCCCTCCCAGCGGGAGAGTTGGAGGGCCTCCGCGATGCCGGTGCCGGTGCCCGGGGTGTGCGGCCAGGCCGCCAGGTCGGTCAGGGGCTTGCCCGTGACGTCGGCGGAGGTGTGGCCGAAGAGTTCCTCGGCGTCCTCGTTCCAGGCCGTCACGGAGCCCTTGCGGTCGATCTGGACGACGGCGACGCGTACCCGGCCGTCGGCGAGCGGCAGCAGGTCGGCGGGGAGGGAGGGGCCGGCGGCGCGGGTGCCGACCGGGCGCTCGGGCAGGTCGAGCTGGAACCAGACGTTCTTGTGCGTGGACGTGTACTCGACACCCCAGCGGGCGGCGAGGGCCGCGCAGAGCTGGAGGCCGCGGCCGCCCTCGCGGTCGGGGCTGCCCATGTTGGCGGGCGATCCCTGGAGCGGGACCTCGCGTTCCGGGTAGCGGTCGGCGACCTCGATGCGTACCCCGTCGTCCGCGCGCAGGCACAGGACGTCGGCGTGGGTGCCGGCGTGCACCACCGCGTTCGTGACGAGTTCGCTGGTCAGGACCACGGCGTCGTCGACGACGTCGGCGAAGCCCCAGCCCTGGAGCGTGTCGCGGACGAAGCCGCGGGCGGTCGCGACGGATCGTCCGACGGGCTCGAAGCTGGCGGCCGCGCGCGCGGTGATCACGGAACTCCTCGACCGGTCGACATGCAGGCTTCCCTGGCCGGCCGGCTCGTGCCGCTGCTGCGGCATCCGCTCGCCCGTCGGCCGTGGCTCCGGGGTGTGCCCCCCGGGAATCACTCCGGTGGTCATGGTCTGCGGTCGCCCCTCCGATGCCCGCTCGTTCTGGTGCCACCGTCCAGGCCGGACGGACCGGTGCGGCTGGACAGCCGCATGCAAGGTTACTTACCTTCGCCGTCCGAGCGGATGCCGGTCGCCAGTGTTTACGCCCCCAGGGTGTGCGGACGATGTGCGAAGCTGCCGAACTGTTATGGCCTGGTTCGGCCAGGGTGAAACACTGGGCAAGCTTCTGGTGAAGGTCCGGTCGGTCTGAGTGCGTTCCGTGTACGGCGGGCAGCAGCCCCTGGTGCGGCCGGTTGTCATCTGGAACAAATACGCAGCAGTAACTGGTACGCCGAAGTAAGCGGTACAGCCGAGTATGGCGGTATCCGAGCACAGCAGTAACGGTCGACCCCTGCGGGAGGGACACAGTGGAGTCTGGCGCAGCGGCGCGGGGCACGAAGGCGCGCGCGAAGAGCGGACCGTCCCTGAGCAGGCAGCGGGGTGGTGGCGGGACCACCGCGGTGGACACCGCTGCCCTGAACCGGCTGCTGGTGGCTCTCACGGCCATGCGGGACGGGAACTTCCGCAAGCGGCTCACGGTGTCCGGGGACGGCGTGATGTCGGAGATCGCGGCGGTCTTCAACGAGGTGGCCGACCGTAATCTCCACCTCACGGGTGAGCTGTCGCGGGTCCGTCGGGTGGTCGGGCGTGAGGGAAAACTCACGGAACGCCTGGAGACGGGTGCCTGCGAGGGCTCCTGGGCGGCCGCGATCGACAACTCGAACGCCCTGGTCGAGGATCTCGTGCGGCCGGTGTCCGAGGTGGGCCGGGTGCTGACGGCGGTGGCCGAGGGCGACCTGTCGCCCCGGATGGAGCTGCGGTCGCCGTCGCCGGACGGGGCCGGGCATCCGCTGCGCGGTGAGTTCCTGAAGGTCGGCCGGACCGTGAACAACCTGGTCGACCAGTTGTCGACGTTCACCGACGAGGTCACGCGGGTGGCCAGCGAGGTGGGCACCGAGGGCAAGCTGGGCGGCCAGGCACGCGTGCGTGGCATGTCGGGTTCGTGGCGGGACCTCACGGACTCGGTGAACACGATGGCGTACCGGCTGACGGCGCAGGTACGGGACATCGCGCTGGTGACGACGGCGGTGGCCAAGGGCGACCTGTCGCGGAAGGTCACGGTCCAGGTCGCCGGCGAGATGCTGGAGCTGAAGGAAACCGTCAACACGATGGTGGACCAGCTGTCCGCCTTCTCCTCCGAGGTGACCCGGGTCGCCCGTGAGGTGGGCACGGACGGCATTCTGGGCGGTCAGGCGCACGTGCCCGGGGTCGCGGGCACGTGGAAGGAGCTGACCGACTCCGTCAACACCATGGCCGGGAACCTGACGGCCCAGGTGCGCGGTATCTCGGAGGTGACCACCGCGGTCGCCAACGGTGACCTGTCGCGCAAGGTGACCGTCCCGGCGCGGGGTGAGGTCGCGCAGCTCGCGGACACGATCAACCAGATGACCGAGACGCTGCGGATCTTCGCGGACGAGGTCACGCGGGTGGCGAACGAGGTCGGTGCGGCCGGGCAGCTGGGCGGTCAGGCGAACGTGCCGGGTGCGGCGGGCACCTGGAAGGACCTGACGGACTCCGTCAACACGGTGTTCCGGAATCTGACCATTCAGGTGAGGGACATCGCGGCCGTCACGACGGCGGTGGCCAACGGTGACCTCTCGCAGAAGGTCACCGTCGACGTGGCCGGCGAGATGCTGGAGCTGAAGAACACCGTCAACGGCATGGTCGACCAGCTGTCGTCGTTCGGTGCCGAGGTCACGCGGGTGGCCCGGGAGATCGGTGTCGAGGGTGAGCTGGGCGGCCAGGCACAGGTGCCCGGGGCCGCCGGCACGTGGAAGGACCTGACGGACTCGGTCAACACCGCGTTCCGCAACCTCACGGGCCAGGTGCGCAACATCGCCCAGGTGACGACGGCGGTGGCCAACGGCGACCTGTCGCAGAAGGTCACGGTCGACGTCTCCGGCGAGATGCTCCAGCTGAAGAACACCGTGAACACGATGGTGGACCAGCTGTCGAGCTTCGCCGACCAGGTGACGCGGATGGCCAGGGACGTGGGCACGGAGGGCCGCCTCGGCGGCCAGGCGCGGGTGGACGGTGTCTCCGGCACCTGGAAGGAGCTCACGGACTCCGTGAACTCCATGGCCGGCAACCTGACCTCGCAGGTGCGCAACATCGCGCAGGTGACGACGGCGGTGGCGCGGGGCGACCTGTCCCAGAAGATCGACGTCGACGCGCGCGGCGAGATCCTGGAGCTGAAGAACACCATCAACACGATGGTCGACCAGCTGTCCGCCTTCGCCGACCAGGTCACCAAGGTGGCCCGCGAGGTGGGTACGGAGGGCCGCCTCGGCGGTCAGGCGCAGGTGCCCGGCGTCGCCGGTGTGTGGCGGGACCTGACGGACTCGGTGAACGGCATGGCCGGCAACCTGACGGCCCAGGTGCGCAACATCGCGCAGGTCGCGACCGCGGTGGCGCGGGGTGACCTCTCCCAGAAGATCACCGTGGACGCGCGCGGTGAGATCCAGGAGCTGAAGAACACCCTGAACACGATGGTCGACCAGCTGTCGTCGTTCGCCCAGGAGGTCACGCGTGTCGCGCGCGAGGTGGGCACGGAGGGCATCCTGGGCGGCCAGGCCGAGGTGCAGGGGGTGGCGGGTACCTGGAAGGACCTCACCCAGTCCGTGAACTTCATGGCGAACAACCTGACCATCCAGGTGCGCAACATCGCCGAGGTCACGACGGCGGTGGCCAAGGGCGACCTGTCGAAGAAGATCACGGTCGACGCGAAGGGCGAGATCCTCGAACTCGTCACGACCGTCAACACGATGGTCGACCAGCTGTCGAGCTTCGCCGAGCAGGTGACCCGGGTGGCCCGTGAGGTGGGCACCGAGGGCATCCTGGGCGGCCAGGCGCACGTTCCGGGTGTCACGGGCATCTGGAAGGACCTCAGCAACAACGTGAACCTGATGGCCAACAACCTGACCATGCAGGTGCGCAACATCTCCCAGGTCTCGGCGGCGGTGGCCAACGGCGACCTGACGCGGCAGGTCACGATCGAGGCGAGCGGTGAGGTGGCCCAGCTCGCCGACACCATCAACCAGATGGTCAAGACGCTGAGTTCGTTCGCCGACCAGGTCACCAAGGTGGCCCGTGAGGTGGGCACGGACGGCATCCTGGGCGGTCAGGCGCACGTGCCCGGTGTGGCGGGCACGTGGAAGGACCTCACCGAGTCTGTGAACGGGATGGCGTCGAACCTGACCGGCCAGGTGCGCAACATCGCGATGGTCACGACGGCCATCGCGAAGGGCGACCTGACCAAGAAGATCGACATCGACGCGCGGGGCGAGATCCTCGAACTGAAGACGACGATCAACACGATGGTCGACCAGCTGTCGAGCTTCGCCGAGGAGGTCACCCGGGTGGCCCGCGAGGTGGGCACCGAGGGGCAGCTGGGCGGTCAGGCACGCGTGCGTGACGTGGACGGCACCTGGCGGGACCTGACCGAGTCCGTGAACGAGATGGCCGGGAACCTGACCCGGCAGGTGCGTGCCATCGCGCGCGTGGCGACCGCGGTGACCCGTGGCGACCTGAACCTGAAGATCGACGTGGACGCGTCCGGGGAGATCAAGGAACTCCAGGACTACACGAACAAGATGATCGCCAACCTGCGCGACACCACGGTCGCCAACCAGGAGCAGGACTGGCTCAAGGGCAACCTGGCGCGTATCTCCGCGCTGATGCAGGGCCGCCGCGACCTGGCGGACGTGGCGTCCCTGATCATGAGCGAGCTGACGCCGGTGGTCTCCGCGCAGCACGGCGCGTTCTTCCTGGGGATGCCGCTGGTCGACGGCAAGGACGCGAGCGCCGAGCACGAGGACGCGTACGAACTGCGCATGCTCGGGTCGTACGGCTACTCGATGGGTTCCATGCCGACGTCGTTCCGGCCCGGTGAGGCGCTGATCGGCACGGCCGCCAAGGAGAAGCGCACGATCCTGGTGGAGAAGGCGCCCACCGGTTATCTGAAGATCTCCTCCGGTCTGGGCGAGGCCCCGCCGGCGCAGGTGATCGTGCTTCCGGTGCTGTTCGAGGGCCAGGTGCTCGGCGTGATCGAGCTGGCGTCCTTCACGCCGTTCACGCAGATCCAGAAGGACTTCCTCAACCAGATCGCCGAGATGATCGCGACCAGCGTCAACACCATCTCCGTGAACACCAAGACCGAGGTGCTGCTGAAGCAGTCGCAGGAGCTGACCGAGCAGCTCCAGGAGCGGTCGGCCGAGCTGGAGAACCGGCAGAAGGCGCTCCAGGCGTCCAACGCCGAGCTGGAGGAGAAGGCCGAGCTGCTGGCCCAGCAGAACCGGGACATCGAGGTGAAGAACACCGAGATCGAGGAGGCCCGGCAGGTCCTGGAGGAGCGTGCCGAGCAACTCGCCGTCTCCATGCGCTACAAGAGCGAGTTCCTGGCGAACATGTCGCACGAGCTGCGCACCCCGCTCAACTCGCTGCTGATCCTGGCCAAGCTGCTCGCCGACAACGCCGAGGGCAACCTGTCGCCGAAGCAGGTGGAGTTCGCCGAGACCATCCACGGCGCGGGCTCGGACCTGCTCCAGCTGATCAACGACATCCTCGACCTGTCCAAGGTCGAGGCGGGCAAGATGGACGTCTCCCCGACACGTATCGCGCTCGTGCAGCTCGTGGACTACGTGGAGGCCACCTTCCGGCCGCTGACCGCGGAGAAGGGCCTCGACCTGTCCGTGCGGGTCTCGCCGGAGCTGCCGGCCACCCTGCACACCGACGAGCAGCGGCTCCTCCAGGTGCTGCGCAACCTGCTGTCCAACGCGGTGAAGTTCACCGACTCCGGTTCGGTCGAGCTGGTGATCCGGCCGGCGAGCGGCGATGTGCCGATGGGCATCCGGGAGCAGCTGCTGGAGGCCGGCTCGCTGAGCGATCCGGACGCGCCGCTGATCGCCTTCTCGGTGACCGACACCGGCATCGGCATCGCGGCCAGCAAGATGCGGGTGATCTTCGAGGCGTTCAAGCAGGCCGACGGCACGACCAGCCGCAAGTACGGCGGCACGGGCCTCGGGCTGTCGATCTCCAGGGAGATCGCGCAGCTGCTCGGCGGTGAGATTTACGCGCAGAGCGAGCCGGGCCGTGGGTCGACGTTCACGCTGTACCTGCCGCTGCACCCCAGCGAGCTGCCGCCGCAGGGCTACCAGCAGTCCGTGCCCGCGCTGGAGGCCGGTGACCTGGTCGCCTCCCAGAACCAGAACCAGAACCAGAACTCGGAGCTGTCCGGGGCGGAGATCGAGACCCCGGCCGAGGTGAAGTCGTACCAGGAGACCCAGAACGGTGCCGCCGCGCTGTTCCGGCGCCGTCGCCGGGGCGCCCCGCAGCCGGCCGAGGCGTGGCCGGTGCTCGCCGAGCAGGAGGCGACGGCGCCGCAGCCGCGCCGGGGCGTGCGGTTCGGCGGCGAGAAGGTGCTGATCGTCGACGACGACATCCGCAACGTCTTCGCGCTGACCAGCGTCCTGGAGCAGCACGGCCTGTCGGTGCTGTACGCCGAGAACGGCCGGGAGGGCATCGAGGTCCTGGAGCAGCACGACGACGTCGCGGTCGTCCTGATGGACATCATGATGCCGGAGATGGACGGCTACGCGACGACGACGGCGATCCGCCGCATGCCGCAGTTCGCCGGGTTGCCGATCATCGCGCTGACCGCGAAGGCGATGAAGGGCGACCGGGAGAAGGCGATCGAGTCGGGCGCCTCCGACTACGTCACCAAGCCGGTCGATCCCGATCATCTTCTGGCGGTGATGGAGCAGTGGATGCGCGCGGAGTGACGCGAACGAACAGGTGTGATGTGAACGTTGCGGGAACCTTCCGTGTGCGCCGGGAGTTGTCGACCGAGGGTTGCCGGACCCGTGTAGAAGTGCGGGATCGGGGGAACCTTCTGGTCTCCTGCCGCGTTTCTGCTACGTGCACAGTGACATCGCGGTGACAGGGTGTGGCGACGGGCGGGGTGCGGCTACCATGACCGGCACAAGGACGGGCGGCGAAACGGAGTCGTCCCCTGGGGCGGCGCCCGGTGCACATCCGGGGCGAGGAGGGCGGGCCATGGTGCAGAAGGCCAAGATCCTCCTGGTCGATGACCGGCCGGAGAATCTGCTGGCGCTGGAGGCCATCCTCTCTGCGTTGGATCAGACACTGGTGCGGGCATCGTCCGGGGAGGAAGCGCTCAAGGCACTGCTCACGGACGACTTCGCGGTCATTCTGCTGGACGTCCAGATGCCGGGCATGGACGGTTTCGAGACCGCGGCGCACATCAAGCGGCGGGAGCGGACCCGGGACATCCCGATCATCTTCCTCACCGCCATCAACCACGGCCCGCACCACACCTTCCGGGGCTACGCGGCGGGCGCGGTGGACTACATCTCCAAGCCGTTCGACCCGTGGGTGCTGCGCGCCAAGGTCTCGGTCTTCGTCGAGCTGTACATGAAGAACTGCCAGCTGCGCGAGCAGGCGGCGCTGCTGCGGCTCCAGTTGGAGGGCGGCGGCAAGGGCGGCGCGGTCGCCGGCAAGGAGTCCGCGGGGCTGCTCGCCGAGCTCTCGGCGCGGCTCGCGGCCGTCGAGGAGCAGGCCGAGGCGCTGTCCAAGCAGCTGGACGACGAGTCCGCGGACGCGGCGGCGGTGGCCACGGCGGCCCATCTGGAGCGCAAACTCACCGGTCTGCGCCGGGCGCTCGACGCCCTGGAGCCGGGCACGGGCAGCGGGGCCTCTCCGCTGCCGTCGCAGAACTGACGTCTGGGCCGACCTCAGTTGCCCATGAGTGCACGTCAGTTCCGCGCCCCGGCAAGGGCGACACGAAAGGGTGAAGCGGTGGGCACACGTGTCCCCTGCCGCATCCCCCGGTAACCTCACACCCATGGCCTCACGTCCCTCGGCAGCCAAGAAGCAGCCCCCGAAGAAGGCCGCTCCCTCGAAGGCTCCGGCGAAGAAGGCCGCCGCGAAGAAAGCCCCGGCCAAGAAGGCGCCCGCCAAGAGGACCGCGGCGAAGAAGCCCGCGCCGGCGCCCAGGCCGGCGCCCAGCCCCACAGGGGGCGTCGTCCGCCTGGTGCGCGCCCTCTGGCTCGGCCTCGCGCACGCCGTCGGCGCCGTCTTCCGCGGCATAGGGCAGGGAGCCAGGAACCTGGACCCGGCCCACCGCAAGGACGGCGTCGCCCTGCTGCTGCTCGGCATCGCCCTGATCGTCGCCGCCGGCACCTGGGCCGATCTGCGCGGTCCGGTCGGCGACCTGGTCGAGATCCTCGTCACCGGCGCCTTCGGCCGGCTCGACCTGCTGGTGCCGATACTGCTCGCGGTGATCGCCGTACGGTTCATGCGCCACCCCGAGCAGCAGGAGGCCAACGGCCGGATCGTGATCGGGCTGTCCGCGCTGGTCATCGGCGTGCTCGGCCAGGTCCACATCGCCTGCGGCTCGCCCGCGCGCAGCGACGGCATGCAGGGCATAAGGGACGCCGGCGGCCTGATCGGCTGGGCGGCGGCGACCCCGCTGACGTACACCATGACCGAGGTCCTCGCCGTACCGCTGCTGGTGCTGCTCACCGTCTTCGGGCTGCTGGTGGTGACCGCCACGCCGGTGAACGCCATCCCGCAGCGGCTGCGCGCGCTCGGCGTGCGCCTCGGCGTGCTGCACGACCCCGCGCCGGACGACGAGTACAGCGAGTACAGCGAGGACGACGAGCGCTACGACGAGCAGTGGCGCGAGGCGCTGCCCGCGCGCTCCCGCGGGCGCTCCGGCACCTCCCAGGGCCAGGAGTACGACCCCGACAACGCCGAGCAGGAGGCCCTGGCGCGGCGCCGGGGCCGCCCCAGGCGCTCCGCGGTGCCCCAGCCCGAGCTGGGCCGCCGGATGGACGCCGTGGACGTCGCCGCGGCGGCCGCCGCCGCGCTCGACGGCGCCGTCCTGCACGGCATGCCGCCCTCGCCGCTGGTCGCCGACCTCACCCAGGGCGTCGGCGTCGGCGACCGCGAGGACACCACCCCCACCCCGCTGCCGGCCCCGGCCCCGAGCCCAGGCGCGGGCGCGGTGCCGGCCGCGCGCCCCAAGCAGGAGAAGCTCAAGGCCGAGTCCGTCGTCGCGGACCTCACCAAACCGGCGCCCGAGCATCCCCGGGACCTGCCCCCGCGCGCCGAGCAGCTCCAGCTCTCCGGCGACATCACCTACTCGCTGCCCTCGCTGGACCTCCTGGAGCGCGGCGGCCCCGGCAAGGCGCGCAGCGCGGCCAACGACGCGGTCGTGGACTCGCTGCGCACGGTCTTCAGCGAGTTCAAGGTCGACGCCGACGTCACCGGTTTCACGCGCGGGCCCACGGTCACCCGCTACGAGGTCCAGCTCGGCCCCGCCGTCAAGGTCGAGCGGATCACCGCGCTCACCAAGAACATCGCCTACGCGGTCGCCAGCCCGGACGTGCGGATCATCAGCCCGATCCCCGGCAAGTCCGCGGTCGGCATCGAGATCCCCAACACCGACCGGGAGATGGTCAACCTCGGCGACGTGCTGCGGCTCGCCGAGTCCGCCGAGGACGACGACCCGATGCTGGTCGCCTTCGGCAAGGACGTCGAGGGCGGCTACGTCATGCACTCGCTGGCGAAGATGCCGCACATGCTGGTGGCCGGCGCCACCGGCTCCGGCAAGTCGTCCTGCATCAACTGCCTGATCACCTCGGTCATGATGCGGGCGACCCCCGAGGACGTGCGGATGGTCCTGGTCGACCCCAAGCGCGTCGAGCTGACCGCCTACGAGGGCATTCCGCACCTCATCACGCCGATCATCACCAACCCGAAGCGGGCCGCCGAGGCGCTCCAGTGGGTCGTGCGCGAGATGGACCTGCGCTACGACGACCTGGCCGCGTTCGGGTTCCGGCACATCGACGACTTCAACAAGGCGATCCGCGAGGGCAAGGTCAAGCTGCCCGAGGGCAGCGAGCGGGAGCTCCAGCCGTACCCGTACCTGCTGGTGATCGTCGACGAGCTGGCCGACCTGATGATGGTCGCCCCGCGCGACGTCGAGGACGCCATCGTCCGCATCACGCAGCTCGCGCGGGCCGCCGGCATCCACCTGGTGCTCGCCACTCAGCGCCCGTCGGTCGACGTCGTCACCGGCCTGATCAAGGCGAACGTGCCCTCCCGGCTCGCCTTCGCCACCTCCTCGCTCGCCGACAGCCGGGTCATCCTCGACCAGCCCGGCGCCGAGAAGCTGATCGGCAAGGGCGACGGCCTCTTCCTGCCGATGGGGGCGAACAAGCCGACCCGTATGCAGGGCGCCTTCGTCACCGAGGAGGAGGTCGCCGTCGTCGTCCAGCACTGCAAGGACCAGATGACGCCGGTCTTCCGGGACGACGTCGTCGTCGGCACCAAGCAGAAGAAGGAGATCGACGAGGACATCGGCGACGACCTCGACCTGCTGTGCCAGGCGGCCGAGCTGGTCGTCTCCACCCAGTTCGGCTCCACGTCCATGCTCCAGCGCAAGCTGCGCGTCGGCTTCGCCAAGGCCGGCCGGCTCATGGACCTCATGGAGTCGCGCGGGGTGGTCGGGCCGAGCGAGGGCTCCAAGGCGCGCGACGTCCTGGTGAAACCCGACGAGCTGGACGGCGTACTCGCGGTGATTCGGGGCGAGTCTGACGGGTAACCGTCTTTCTCCGGGGCAGCGGGCGCTCGTGGGCCGGGTGGAGCAGCGTCGTGATCCACCCGTTAGAGATCTGCGGGCAACCGTTTCCCTTCGACATACGTCAAGTTGAGCGAAAGGTAAGGTGTGTACCCCGTCCCGGGGCGCGCGCCTGGTCAGCCACCGGGATGTCCGGCCATACCGATGGCGTACAAAGTCCCACCGCCCGGTTGCCCCACCCTTTCGTACCCCCCCTAGACTGAACCTCCAGCACAGGTGGCTACACGCTCGAAAGGCGCCCCCGTGTCCATCGGCAGCAACTCCCCTGAAGACGAGCGTCCGTTCAACGACGAGTCCCAGGAAAACCGCCCCTCGGTAGGCCGAGCCCTCAAGCAGGCGCGCATCGACGCCGGCCTGACGGTCGACGAGGTCAGCGGTATCACCCGGGTCCGTATCGCCATCGTGCACGCCATCGAGGCCGACGACTTCGCCCCCTGTGGCGGCGACGTCTACGCCCGCGGGCACATCCGGACCCTGGCCAAGGCCGTCGGCCTCGACCCCGAGCCGCTGCTCGCGCAGTTCTCGGCCGAGCACGGTGGTGGGCGGCCCGCGCCGACGCCCGCCGCGCCGCTGTTCGAGGCGGAACGCATCCGTCCCGAGCGGCGCGGACCCAACTGGACGGCGGCCATGGTCGCCGCGATCGTCGTCGTGGTCGGCTTCGTCGGCTTCACCGCCTTCAAGGGCGGCGACGACAGCGACGGCAAGCAGTCGGTCGCCGAGGGCGCCGCCCCGACGACCAGCGAGCCCGCCGCCTCGCCCACCCCGAAGGAAAGCAAGCCGGACAAGACCCCCGCGCCCTCCGACAGCGCGATCGCCGCCGCGCCCCAGGACAAGGTCACCGTCCAGGTCAGCGCGGTCAACGGACGCAGCTGGATCTCGGCCAAGGACCACAACGGCCGGATGCTCTTCGACGGGCTGCTCAAGCAGGGCGACTCCAAGACCTTCCAGGACAGTTCCAAGATCAACCTGATCCTCGGCGACGCCGGCGCGATCCAGCTCTACGTCAACGGCAAGAAGATCGAGGACCAGTTCCAGCCCGGTGCCGTGGAGCGTCTGACGTACACCAAGGGCGACCCCGAGGTCGGATAACCGTTCGGGCGGAGCACGTACACAAGGGGTTGGCCATGATCGGCCAGCCCCTTCGACGTGGGCTGTCGGTCAGACAAAGTAGTCTTGAGCCCATGCCTGAACGCCGTACCGTCGCACTCGTCACTCTCGGCTGCGCCCGTAACGAGGTGGACTCGGAGGAGCTCGCAGGCCGTTTGGAGGCGGACGGCTGGCAGCTCGTCGAGGACGCATCGGACGCGGATGTCGCCGTCGTCAACACCTGCGGTTTCGTCGAAGCCGCCAAGAAGGACTCCGTGGACGCCCTCCTGGAGGCCAACGATCTCAAGGGGCACGGCAGAACCCAGGCCGTCGTGGCGGTGGGCTGCATGGCCGAGCGGTACGGCAAGGAGCTAGCCGAGGCGCTGCCCGAGGCGGACGGTGTGCTCGGCTTCGATGACTACTCCGACATCTCCGACCGCCTCCAGACCATCCTCAACGGCGGCATCCACGCCTCGCACACCCCGCGCGACCGGCGCAAGCTGCTGCCCATCAGCCCGGCCGAGCGGCAGGACTCCGCCGCGTCCGTGGCGCTGCCCGGCCACGGCCCGTCCGACCTCCCCGAGGGCCTGGCGCCCGCCTCCGGTCCGCGCGCGCCCCTGCGCCGCCGTCTGGACGGCTCCCCGGTCGCCTCGGTCAAGCTGGCCTCCGGCTGCGACCGCCGCTGCTCCTTCTGCGCCATCCCGTCCTTCCGCGGCTCCTTCATCTCCCGCCGCCCCAGCGACGTGCTGAACGAGACCCGCTGGCTGGCCGAGCAGGGCGTGAAGGAGATCATGCTGGTCTCCGAGAACAACACCTCCTACGGCAAGGACCTGGGCGACATCCGTCTCCTGGAGTCCCTGCTGCCCGAGCTGGCCGAGGTGGACGGCGTCGAGCGGGTGCGGGTGAGCTACCTCCAGCCCGCCGAGATGCGCCCCGGCCTGATCGACGTGCTGACCTCCACGCCGAAGGTCGTCCCGTACTTCGACCTGTCCTTCCAGCACTCCGCCCCCGGCGTGCTGCGCTCGATGCGCCGCTTCGGCGACACCGACCGCTTCCTGGAGCTGCTCGACACCATCCGGAGCAAGGCCCCGCAGGCCGGCGTCCGCTCCAACTTCATCGTCGGCTTCCCCGGCGAGTCCGAGTCCGACCTGGCCGAGCTGGAGCGTTTCCTGAACGGCGCCCGGCTCGACGCCATCGGCGTCTTCGGCTACTCCGACGAGGAGGGCACCGAGGCCGCGACGTACGAGAACAAGCTCGACCAGGACGTCGTCGCCGAGCGGCTCGCGCACATCTCCCAGCTCGCCGAGGAACTCGTCTCGCAGCGCGCCGAGGAGCGCGTCGGAGAGACCGTGCACGTCCTCGTGGAGTCCGTCGACGACGAGGACGGCGTGTACGGCCGCGGGGCCCACCAGGCGCCCGAGACGGACGGACAGGTCCTGCTCACGAGCGGCGAGGGGCTGTCCGTCGGCCGTATGGTCGAGGCGAAGGTGGTCGGTACGGAAGGTGTCGACCTGGTGGCCGAGCCGCTGCAGGGCTCGGGTGCGTGGAGTGAGGAGGCCGGCAGATGACCGGAGTCCCGGCGTCCGCCGCGGGCGGCTCCCCGGGTGCGCAGGGCGCCCCGGGCACCGCCGCCACCTCCGGTGCCGCCCCGGACGTCTCCGGTCCGCAGAACGCCGGTCCCCGGGCCCCGGGGCCCGGGAGCTCCGGCTCCCTGGACGGCGAGCGGCCCGCGCGCGGCGGGAAGATCGCCGCGGCCGCCGTCAACCAGGCCAGCCTGTGGAACGTCGCCAATCTGCTGACCATGCTCCGGCTGCTGCTGGTGCCCGGCTTCGTCGCCCTGATGCTGGCCGACGGCGGATACGACCCGGCCTGGCGCTCGCTCGCCTGGGCGGCCTTCGCGATCGCCATGATCACCGACCTGTTCGACGGTCATCTGGCGCGCACCTACAACCTCGTCACCGACTTCGGGAAGATCGCCGACCCGATCGCCGACAAGGCGATCATGGGAGCGGCGCTGATCTGCCTGTCCGGGCTGGGTGATCTGCCGTGGTGGGTGACGATCGTGATCCTCGCCCGGGAACTCGGCATCACGCTCATGCGTTTCGTGGTCATCCGGTACGGCGTGATCCCGGCCAGCCGGGGCGGCAAGCTCAAGACGCTCACCCAGGGCGTCGCCGTGGGGATGTACGTGCTGGCACTGACGGGGTGGCTGGCGACGCTGAGGTTCTGGGTGATGGCCGCGGCCGTCGTCCTGACGGTCCTCACGGGCCTGGACTATGTGAGACAGGCCATTGTGCTGCGGCGCCGGGGAATCGCCGAGCGCACAGCGGTGTCGGAGGAGACAGAAGCGTGAGTTCCACGGCCGCCCAGCTGGTGCGACTACTGACGGTGAGGGGCCAGACCCTCGCTGTCGCCGAGTCGCTGACGGGCGGCCTGGTCGCGGCGGAGATCACCGCGGTCCCGGGGGCGTCCAAGGCGTTCCGGGGCTCGGTCACCGCCTACGCCACCGAACTGAAGCACGGCCTGCTGGGCGTCGACCCCACCCTGCTGGCCCAGCGCGGAGCGGTGGATGCGCAGGTCGCGGCCCAGATGGCGGCCGGGGTGCGCAAGGCGCTGGGCGCCGACTGGGGCCTCGCGACCACCGGGGTCGCCGGTCCGGAACCCCAGGACGGCCAGCCGGTCGGGACCGTTTTCGTCGCCGTGGACGGGCCGTTCGGCCCTGGTTCCGGTTCTGCCGCTGGCGGAAAAGTGGATGCCCTGCGGTTGAACGGCGACCGCGCGGAAATTCGTAGAGAGAGTGTACGGAGCGTACTCGCACTGCTTCTGAGGGAGCTTGCGGGCGAACAGACCGGGAATGAGCGGACACAGGATACGGAACAGAACGGGGGGTTTTGATGTTTGCAGCCCTGAGTGAACACGACATCGCTCCCCGCACGGCCGCGGCGCAAGGCGGTACGGTGGGGCGTGAAGGATGCGGCTACGCGGTCCGAGGAGGGAGCCACCGATGATTCTGCTCCGTCGCCTGCTGGGTGACGTGCTGCGTCGGCAGCGCCAGCGCCAGGGCCGTACTCTGCGCGAAGTCTCCTCGTCCGCCCGAGTCTCACTCGGCTATCTCTCCGAGGTGGAGCGGGGGCAGAAGGAGGCTTCCTCCGAGCTGCTCTCCGCCATCTGCGACGCGCTGGACGTACGGATGTCCGAGCTCATGCGGGAAGTGAGCGACGAGCTCGCCCTCGCCGAGCTGGCCCAGTCTGCCGCGGCCACCGAGCCCGTGCCCGCGCCGGTGCGCCCGATGCTGGGTACCGTCTCGGTGACCGGTGTGCCACCGGAACGGGTGACCATCAAGGCGCCCGCCGAAGCGGTGGACGTGGTCGCCGCCTGACGTCTGCGCGGGCGTGGACCGACGCGGTGCCGACCCGGCGCCCGAGAAGTGCGCGAAGCCCCGGCCGGGGCCCCGCCGGAGAGATCCGGGGAGGAGCGGCCGGGGCTTTCGCGCGCCCGGGGCCGGTGTGCGTCCGTTTGCCGGTGTCCGGCGGTGCGGTCATGGTGGGAGGGACCCGACGGGGGGCCGACACCGGAGTGAGCGCATGTACGTCGTCAAGAGCCCGTTGTCCGACGCGGCCCTGAAGACCGTGGCCGAGGCGCTGCAGGGCGCCCTCGTCGATCTCGTGGACCTGGCGCTGGTCGCCAAGCAGATCCACTGGAATGTGGTCGGCCCTCGCTTCCGGTCCGTCCACCTCCAGCTCGACGAGGTCGTCGACACGGCCCGGGCCCACTCCGACACGGTCGCCGAGCGGGCGTCCGCGCTGGGCGTCTCACCGGACGGACGCGCGGCCACGGTGTCCTCCGGCAGCGGCATCGGAAGCGTGCCCGGCGGCTGGGTCAAGGACTCGGACGCGGTGGGCACCCTGGTGGACGCGCTGGGCGCGGTCATCACCCGGATGAGGGAGCGCGTGACGGCGACCGGTGACGCGGACGCGGTGTCCCAGGACATCTTCATCGGGATCACGGCTGACCTGGAGAAGCATCACTGGATGTTCCAGGCGGAGAACGCGTAGCGGCGGCCGATGTGCGTCGACGGCCGTTGCATCGGTGAGCCCTCGGTGCGCCTATCCGGTGCGCCCGGCGGCGTTCTAGCGTCCGGCTGGAGGTGGCGGCCATGGTGGGGCGGATAGTGCGCTGGGGGGTTGCCCTGGGGCTCACGGCGGTGTGGTGGTGGGCCGTGGCGCGGCTGGTGTTCGCCGACGGCGCCGGGGCGCTGGAGGGGACCGTGGCCGCCGGCGGCTGGGGCCTGAGCCTGCTGCCGGTGAACTGTGTGCCGAGGATCCGGGCGGCGGGGGCCCTGGGGCCCCGGCGGTGGCGGACGGCCTGGGAGGCCGGACGTCCTACCAGGGCATCGCCACCCCTCCGTTCGGACGCAGGATCTGGCCCGTCGTGAACGACGAGGCGTCGGACGCCAGGTAGAGCACGGCATGGGCCACGTCGGCCGCCTCGCCGACCCGTCCCAGGGGCGACAGCCGGGCCATCCACGCCTCCGTCCGCCGCTGTTCCTCCTCGTCGTCGCGGTCGGTCATGGGGGTGCGGGTCCAGCCCGGTGCGACCGCGTTGACGCGGATGCCCTGGGGGCCGACCTCGTTGGCGAGCGTCCTGGTCAGCTGGACCACGGCCGCCTTGGCGGCGCCGTAGCAGAGCAGGCCGGGGCCGCCGGTGTCGATGGCGCCGGACGCCATCGTGACGATGCTGCCCCCGGTCCGCCGGGCCAGCATCAGCCGCGCCGCCTCCTGGCAGGCGTGCAGCACGCCCTTGAAGTTGACGCCCAGCACCCGGTCGAGGTCCTCGTCCCGGGTCTCCAGCACCGGGCTGCGGTGCATGATCCCGGCGATCGCCGCCATCACGTCCAGCCGCTCGCAGGACCGCACGGCCCGCCCGAGCCCGGCCCGGTCGGTGACGTCGACGGTGTGGGTACGGGCGGTGCCGCCCCCGTCCTTGATCAGCGCCGCCGTCTCGTGCAGGCCGTCCGCGTCCAGGTCGGCACAGTGCACGGTCGCGCCCGCCTCGGCGAGCAGTACGGCGGAGGCCCGGCCGATACCGCCGGCGGCTCCGGTGACGAACGCGGTGCGTCCGGTGAGGTCGTACGCCTTCAGGGGCATGAGGGGACGGTACGAGCGTTTCTGACGGGTCGTCAATTGGTTGTGCGCGTTCTCCCGGCGCCGCGGTCCGGAGCCCGGCCGGTCGCGGGGGCCGGGCCGGTCTGGCAGGCGGGGCACCAGTAGGTGGGGCGCTCGCGGGAGCCGTCGCCCTGGTCGGCGGCGCGGATCGGGGTGCGGCAGCGCAGGCAGGGGCGGGGCGCCCGGCCGTAGACGAACAGGCCGTGGTCGCGCAGGCCGGTGGTGCGGCGGACCGGGCGGTCGCGGTTGGCCTCCAGCAGGCGCTGGGCGAGGGCCGGGAGCTGCGCGGCGCGGTCGGCGGGGAGCGCGCCGACCGGGAGCCAGGGGGTGGCGCCGATCAGGAAGCACAGCTCGCTCTTGTAGATGTTGCCGATGCCGGCGAGGTTGCGCTGGTCGAGCAGGGCCTCGCCGAGCTGCCGGGCGGGGTCCGCGAGCAGGTTGGCGAGAGCGCGCTCGGGGTTCCAGTCGGGGCCCAGCAGGTCCGGGCCGAGGTGCCCGACGGCGCGCTCCTCCTCGCCGGTGCGCAGGAACTCCAGCACCTGGAGGCGGTAGCCGACGGCCGCGCGGTCGGCGGTGCCGAGGATCGCCCGGATCTGGTGGGCGGGCCCGCCCTTCCAGCGCTCGCCGCCGCCGTACACCTTCCAGGCGCCCTCCATCCGCAGGTGCGTGTGCAGGGTCAGACCGCCCTCGAAGCGGGTGAGCAGGTGCTTGCCGCGCGCGGTGGTGTCCAGCACCGCACGGCCGGTGAGGTCGACCGTGGCGTACCTGGGCACCCGGAAGTCGCTGCGGGTCAGCACCTGGCCGGCGAGCGCGTCGTGCAGCCGCCGCGCGGCCCGCCAGACCGTGTCACCTTCGGGCATGGGTCAAGGGTGACACGGGGGACCATCGCACGCGGTTCTCGCACCGGCCGCTCCGTGCGGCTCCTCTGCATGGCCCGTCCGTGCGGTTCTTCTGCACTGACTCTCCGTAAGGCCGCTCCCTACGGCCGCTCCGTACGGCTCCTCTGCACGGACCCTTCGCATGGCTGCTCCGCACGGCCGCTCACGCGCGGAGGCGCAGGCCGCGCGGGGTCGCGATGAAGCCCGCCCCTTCCAGCAGGGCGCCCAGCGGGGAGGTCAGGGCCGAGGCGCCGTTGACACGCTCCACGGTCACCGTGCCCAGGGTGCCCGTGCGGGCGGCGTCCGCGAGGGCCCCGGCGGCCGTCCGCAGCCGGGGGTCGTCGGTGGCCGCCGTGTCCGGGGCGGAGGGCCAGGCCAGCAGGGTCTTGCCGCCGCGCTCCATGTAGAGCGCCAGCTCGCCGTCGACCAGCACGACCAGGGAGCCCGCCTTGCGGCCCGCCTTGTGCCCGGCACCGGTCGGCGGCTCGGGCCAGGCAAGTGCGGCGCCGTAGGCGTTGGCGGGATCGGCTGCGGCGAGCACCACGGCCCTGGGGTCGGGGGCGGCGGGGGTACGGGGGTGACGGCCGCCGTAGGCGTAGGGGTTGACGGTGCCGCCGCCCCGGGGGCCGCCGTAGCCGGGGGCGGCGAAGGGGTCGGCGGGGGCCGGGTCCCTGCGGGAGGCGTGGTCGCCCGGCGCGGTGCGGGGGGCCGGGGGCCCGTCGAAGTCGCCGTCGAAACGGCCGTCTAGGCCGGCGTCGAGGCCGGGGTCTAGGGCCGCGGGTTCCGGGAAGCCGGGGGAGTGCGCGGTCTCGAAGGGACCCAGGGGGGTGAAGGGGGCCTCGGGGGCGTAGGCGGCGGGAGAGCCGTGCGGGTCGGGCGCGAAGCCCGCGGAATCGGTCCGGCCGCCGTTCGCGGAGCCGGGGCCCGGCAGGCTCTCGCCGCGGTCGCGGGCGTTGGACACCGCGCGCAGCCGGTCGACCGCGCCGTCCATCGCGAACTGGGCCGCGCCGAGGCCCTCGACGACATAACCCCGCCGTGCCTGGCCGCTCTCCTCGAACGCCGACAGGATCCGGTACACCGCGGAGAAGCCGCCCTCGACGCCCTCCGCCGCGACCGCGCCCCGGGTGACCACGCCGTGCCGGTCGAGCAGGGTGCGGGCCAGGGCGTGGGCACGCACGGTGGTGTCCGGCTCGGGTCCGGGAAGCAGGGACCAGCGGCCCGCGACGGTCGGCGGCCCGGTCCGGGACGCGGTCCGGGCGGCGGCGGTCAGGGAGCCGTAACGGCCGCGCGGCACGCTGCGCTTGGCGCGGTGGGCGGTGGAGCCCGCCGTACGGCCCGAGCCCAGCAGGGCGCGCATCGGGGTCAGCGTGTCGTTGGTGAGCCGGCCGGACCAGGCCAGGTCCCAGACGGCGTCGGCCAGTTGGGGGTCGGTGGCGTCGGGGTGGGTGGTGGCGCGGACGTGGTCGGCGATCTGACGGAAGAACAGGCCGTAGCCGCCGGAGAGCGCGTCCAGGACGGACTGGTGCAGGGCGGTCGGCTCCAGCGGGTGGGGCGGCGGGAGCAGCAGCGGGGCCGCGTCCGCCAGATACAGGGAGACCCAGCCGTCCTTGCCGGGCAGCGCGCCCGCGCCGGCCCACACGATCTCCCCGGCGGCGGTCAGTTCATCGAGCATCGAGGGCGAGTAATGGGCCACGCGGGACGGCAGCACCAGCTTCTCCAGGGCCGACGCCGGCACGGACGCGCCCTGCAACTGCTCCACGGCGCGCACCAGTCCGTCGAGGCCGCGCAGCCCGTGGCCCTTGCCGATGTGCTGCCACTGGGGCAGGAACTGGGCGAGCGCGGCCGGGGCCACCGGCTCCAGCTCGTGCCGCAGCGCGGCCAGGGAACGGCGGCGCAGCCTGCGCAGCACGGTCGCGTCGCACCACTCCTGGCCGATGCCCGCCGGATGGAACTCGCCCTGCACCGCCCGCCCGCCCGCGGCCAGCCGCTGCAACGCGCCCTCCGTGACCGCCACCCCGAGTCCGAAGCGGTCGGCCGCCGCGGTCGACGTGAACGGGCCGTGGGTGCGCGCGTACCGGGCGAGGAGGTCGCCGAGCGGGTCCTTCACGGGCTCGGTGAAGGCCTCGGGGACGCCGACCGGCAGGGCGGTGCCGAGGGCGTCGCGGAGCCGGCCCGCGTCCTCGATCGCCGCCCAGTGGTCGGCGCCGGCGATCCGGACCCTGATGGCCCGGCGGGCGCCGGCGAGTTCCTTCGCCCACTGCGGCTCGGCACCCCGCTCGGCCAACTCGGCGTCCGTGAGCGGCCCGAGCAGCCGCAGCACGTCGGCGACGCCTTCCGGGTCCTTGATCCGGCGGTCCTCGGTGAGCCACTGGAGCTCCCGCTCCAGCTCGGTCAGCACGTCCGCGTCGAGCAGTTCGCGCAGCTCCGCCTGGCCCAGCAGTTCGGCCAGCAGCCGCGAGTCCAGGGAGAGCGCGGCCGCCCGGCGCTCGGCGAGCGGGGAGTCGCCCTCGTAGAGGAACTGGGCGACGTAACCGAAGAGCAGGGAGCGGGCGAACGGGGAGGGCTCGGGGGTGGTGACCTCGACCAGACGGACCCTGCGGGACTCCAGGTCGCCCATCAGCTCGACGAGGCCGGGTACGTCGAAGACGTCCTGGAGGCACTCGCGGACGGCCTCCAGGACGATCGGGAACGAACCGAACTCGCTCGCCACCTGGAGCAGTTGGGCGGCCCGCTGGCGCTGCTGCCACAGCGGGGTGCGCTTGCCGGGACCACGGCGCGGCAGCAGCAGCGCGCGGGCGGCGCACTCGCGGAAGCGGGAGGCGAACAGGGCCGAGCCGCCGACCTGGTCGGTGACCGTCCGGTCGACCTCGCCCTTGTCGAAGACGACGTCCGCCGCGCCGACCGGGGCCTGCTCGGCGTCATACTCCGTGCCGGGCTTCACGGGCGCCTGGTCGAGCAGGTCCAGGCCCATCAGATCGGCGTCGGGCAGCCGCAGCACGATGCCGTCGTCGGCGTGCATGACCTGCGCGTCCATGCCGTAGCGCTCGGACAGCCGGGCGCCCAGCGCGAGCGCCCAGGGGGCGTGGACCTGGGCGCCGAAGGGGGAGTGGACCACGACCCGCCAGTCGCCCAGCTCGTCACGGAAGCGCTCGACCACGATGGTGCGGTCGTCGGGGACGTGGCCGCAGGCCTCGCGCTGCTCGGCGAGGTACGACAGCACGTTGTCCGCCGCCCAGGTGTCCAGGCCCGCCGCCAGCAGGCGCAGGCGTGCGTCCTCCTCGGGGAGCGAGCCGACCTCGCGCAGGAACGCGCCGACCGCGCGGCCCAGTTCGAGCGGGCGGCCCAGCTGGTCGCCCTTCCAGAAGGGCAGCCGGCCGGGGACCCCGGGGGCGGGTGAGACCAGGACGCGGTCGCGGGTGATGTCCTCGATGCGCCAGGAGCTGGTGCCCAGGGTGAAGACGTCGCCCACCCGGGACTCGTACACCATCTCCTCGTCCAGCTCGCCGACCCGGCCGCCGCCCTTCTTGGGGTCGGCGCCGGCGAGGAAGACGCCGAAGAGGCCGCGGTCCGGGATGGTGCCGCCCGAGGTGACGGCGAGGCGCTGGGCGCCCGGGCGGCCCGTCACCGTCCCCGCGACCCGGTCCCAGACCACGCGCGGGCGCAGCTCCGCGAACGCGTCCGACGGGTAGCGGCCCGCGAGCATGTCGAGGACCGCCGTGAACGCCGACTCCGGGAGCGAGGCGAAGGGGGCCGCGCGGCGGACCGTGGCGAGCAGGTCGTCGACCTGCCAGGTGTCCAGCGAGGTCATCGCGACGAGCTGCTGGGCGAGGACGTCGAGGGGGTTGGCCGGGACCTTCAGCGACTCGATGGAGCCGGTGCGCATCCGCTCGGTGACCACGGCCGCCTGCACCAGGTCGCCCCGGTACTTCGGGAAGACCACGCCGGTGGAGACCGCGCCGACCTGGTGTCCCGCGCGGCCGACGCGCTGGAGGCCGGAGGCGACCGACGGCGGGGACTCGACCTGGACGACCAGGTCCACCGCGCCCATGTCGATGCCCAGTTCGAGGCTGGAGGTGGCCACCACGGCGGGCAGCCGGCCGGCCTTCAGGTCCTCCTCGACCAGGGCCCGCTGCTCCTTGGAGACCGAGCCGTGGTGCGCGCGGGCGATGACCGGCGGGGCGCCCTGGGCGGCGCCGGAGCCGCCCATCAGCTCGGCCGGGGCGTGGTGCTCGGCGAGCGGCTCGCCGGTCGCGCGCTCGTAGGCGATCTCGTTGAGCCGATTGCAGAGCCGCTCCGCCAGCCGGCGCGAGTTGGCGAACACGATCGTCGAGCGGTGGGCCTGCACCAGGTCGGCGATCCGCTCCTCCACCTGCGGCCAGATGGAGGGCCGGTCGGCGCCCTCCTTGCCGTCCGTGGCCGGGGAGCCGCCCAGCTCTCCCATGTCCTCGACCGGGACGACGACGGAGAGGTCGAACTCCTTGCCGGACCTGGGCTGGACGATCTCCACCTTGCGGCGCGGCGAGAGGTAGCGGGCCACCTCGTCGACCGGGCGGACGGTCGCCGACAGGCCGATCCGGCGGGCGGGCCGGGGCAGCAGCTCGTCCAGCCGCTCCAGGGAGAGCGCGAGGTGCGCGCCGCGCTTGGTGCCGGCCACCGCGTGCACCTCGTCCAGGATCACCGTCTCGATGCCGGTCAGCGCGTCGCGCGCGGCCGACGTCAGCATGAGGAACAGGGACTCCGGGGTGGTGATCAGGATGTCCGGCGGGCGGATGGCCAGGGCGCGGCGCTCGGCGGCCGGGGTGTCGCCGGAGCGGATGCCGACCCTGACCTCCGGCTCGGGCAGGCCGAGGCGGACGGACTCCTGGCGGATGCCGGTCAGCGGGCTGCGCAGGTTCCGCTCGACGTCGACCGCGAGGGCCTTCAGCGGTGACACGTACAGCACCCGGCAGCGCTTCCTCGGGTCGGCCGGGGGCGGGGTGGAGGCGAGCTGGTCCAGGGCGGCGAGGAAGGCGGCCAGCGTCTTGCCGGAGCCGGTCGGGGCGACCACCAGCACGTCCGACCCCGCGCCGATGGCCTGCCACGCGCCCGCCTGGGCCGCGGTGGGCGCGGAAAACGCCCCCGTGAACCAGCCGCGGGTCGCGGGGGAGAAGCCGTCGAGGGCCTGATGAGCGGATTTCGCCATGCGTCCATCCTGCACCCGGCCACTGACAATCAGGCTGACCTGCGCAGACGCGGTAGCGGGGAGCTGGGCGGGGGCGAGACGACCGATAATGGTCATATGAACGGATCGGGTGAGCGGGCACGGCACTGGCAGTACGAGGCGCTGCCCGGTGTCGATCTGCTGCGCGCCCGGTACATCCGCAAGACGTTCGTGCGGCACACCCACGAGAACTTCGTGATCGCCGCCATCGCGGACGGCGTCGAGGTCTTCCAGCACCGGGGCTCCGACGTGTCCGCGGGAGCGGGGGCGCTCGCGCTCGTCAACCCGGACACCCCGCACACCGGCCGGGCCGGGGTGCCCGAGGGCTGGCGGTACGGCGCCGTCTACCCGTCCCCCGCGCTGATGGCCGAGATCGCCGCGGAGACCACCGCGATCCGGGGCACCCCCGGCTTCGTCGGCCCCGTCCTCGACGACCCGTACTCCGTCGCCCTCGTGCACCGGGTGCTGCGCGCCGCCGACGAGGGCAACGCGCTCGCCGCCGACACCCTGCTGCGGGTGGCGGTGACCCGGCTGCTGCGGCTGAACGGCGGCCCGCTGCCGCAGCGCGAGGTCCGCACCGCGGGCGCCGGGCTCGCCGCACGCGCGCGTGCCGTGCTGGAGGACCGGATGGCCGAGCCGCCCACCCTGGAACGGCTCGCCGCCGACCTGGGCACCAGCCCCTTCGCGCTGCTGCGCGCCTTCCGCGACGCCTACGGCATGCCGCCGCACACCTGGCTGACCGACGCCCGGGTGCGCCGCGCCCGGACGCTGCTGGACGCGGGCACGGCACCCGCCGCCGCGGCCGTCGCCGTCGGCTTCACCGACCAGCCGCACCTCAACCGCCACTTCGCCCGGATCGTCGGCGTCCCGCCGGGCGCCTACCAGCGCGAGCGCAAGAACGTACAAGACACGCGGGCCGTCCGCCCGTAGCGTGCCTGACGTGGCACAGCAGACAGCACTCGCAGACATACGCGACGACGACGGGCCGAAGCCGGACTCCGCCGTGGTCCGGGACGCCCTGGGGGTGGGCGTCGCCGTGGGACTCTCCGGGTTCGCCTTCGGGGTGACCTCGGCCGGCAGCGGACTCGGGCTGCTCCAGACCTGCGTGCTCAGCCTCCTGGTGTTCACCGGCGCCTCCCAGTTCGCCCTGGTGGGCGCGCTCGCGGCGGGCGGCAACCCGCTCACCGCGGCGGCCGGCGCCTTCTTCCTCGGCGCGCGCAACGCCTTCTACGGGCTGCGGCTCTCGCAGCTGCTGGCCCTCCCGCGCGCGGTACGGCCGTTCGCCGCCCAGTGGGTGATCGACGAGACCACCGCGGTGACGCTGGCCCAGCCCACGCGGCGCGCCGCCCGGCTCGGTTTCACCGTCACCGGGCTCAGCCTGTACGTGCTGTGGAACCTCACCACCCTGCTCGGCGCGCTCGGTGCCAAGGCCGTCGGCGACACCGACGCCTGGGGCCTGGACGCGGCCGGACCCGCCGTCTTCCTGGCGCTGCTCGCCCCGATGCTGAAGGGCACCCTCGAACGCGCGGTCGCCGCCCTCGCCGTACTGCTCGGGCTCGGCCTGCTGCCCGTGCTGCCCGCCGGAGTGCCGGTCCTGGTGGCCGCGCTGACCGCGCCCGCCGCCCTGTACGTCTCCGGCCGCCGGTCCGGCCGTACCCGCGACGAAGCAACCGAGGAGTCCCGTTGAACACCTGGATCGCGATCGCCGCGACCGCCCTCGGCTGCTACGCCGTCAAGCTCGCCGGGCTGCTGGTGCCCGCGGGCGTCCTGGAGCGGCCGGTGGTGCGCCGGCTGGCCGCCCTGCTGCCGGTGGCCCTGCTCGCCGCGCTCACGGCCCAGCAGACCTTCGCCGACGGGTACACGCTCGTGCTGGACGCCCGGGCCGCGGGGCTCGGGGCGGCCGCCGTGGCCCTGGTGCTGCGCGCGCCCTTCCTGGTCGTCGTCGGCGTGGCCGTGCTGGTGGCCGCGGGGCTGCGCGCCGTCGCGGGCTGAGACGTCCCTCACCCCACGAAGCGGCCGTACGCCCTGAGCGTGCGCAGGGCGTCGACGGTCACCATGGGGCGGGCCTCCAGGGCGACGGCTGACGTCCACTGACGCCATCGGACGGGCCAGCCGCCGTCCTCGGCCTGCTCGGCGGCGAGGAAGTCCAGCGAGCGGTCCATCTCCTCGTCGGTGAACCACGCGCGCGCGAGCGAGTGCGGGGACTTCGCGAAGTCGTGCGGGAAGTGGTGCTCGCCCGGGGCGTAGCCGGGCGCGACCGGGTACGCGTCGAGCCGCTCCGGGTCCAGCGCGGCCAGCCGGCGCTCGCGCACCAGGCGGCCCAGCCGGTCGGCGGTCGCCTCCGCGCGCGAGCGGTCGGGCACCGCGTCCAGGAAGGCGACCGCGGCCTCGATCTCGTACGGGTGCGACGTCTCCAGGGAGGCCACGGCCGCCCAGCAGAAGTCGGTGGCCCGGAACAGCCAGGCGTGCCACACCTCGTTGCGGTGCAGCAGGCCCACCACCGGACCGGTGGCGAGCAGCTCGCTGGGCGGGTCGTCGACGATCGGGACGAACGGTGCCGCCGGGTAACCGCGCTGGCTCGGATGGACCGCAGGCAGCGCCCCGTCCGCCGTGGAGACGGAGGTCAGATAGCGGCACACGCGCTCCACCCGCTGCCCGCCGCACCGCCCGATGGCGTCCAGGACGCGCAGCGCGTGCCCGGTCGGCAGCGGCTGGCTCACCGGACCCCGCAGATCGGGCTCCAGCGCGTGCCCGTACCCGCCGTCCTCGTTGCGGTACGCGTCCAGCGCCGTCTCGACCGGATCGGGTCCGCCGTTCAGGAAGTGGTACGAGAAGAGGCGCTGCTCCAGCACGCGCGCGGTGAGCCACATGAACTGCTCGGCGCGGAAGAGCGGGGAGTGCGCCGGGGGCGTGGGAGGGAGTGGGGAAGCTCCGGTTTCGGCCATGCGAAAGACCGTAGGGCGGAAAGCGGTCTCGGAACGCGGACCCGGGCAGGGCCCACCCTCAGGGGCGGGATACTGGTGTCATGCGGTTGACGGTCTTCTGGCAGCGGATGGCGGAACACTTCGGTTCCGGGTACGCCGACACCTTCGCACGTGATCACGTGATGACGGAGCTCGGCGGTCTCACGGTGCACGAGGCGCTGAACTCCGGCTGGGCGGCCAAGGACGTGTGGCGGGTGGTCTGCACGGTGATGAACGTTCCGGGGGAGAAGCGCTGAGCGTGCACGCGGATCGGATACGGGCCACGCGTTGTCAGTGGCGTGCGCGAGGATTGCACCGTGGCAGCCACTGACGAGGGCGGACGGACCGCCCAGGACGCATCCCCGGCCGGCGCGACGCCGGACGGCACGACGCCGCCCGCCGTACCCCCGGCCGGCGCCGCCGTGCCGGGCGCCCGCATGCCCCGCTGGCTGCCGCGCGCCATGGTGCTGGCGCTCGCGCTGGTCGCCACGTTCCAGCTGGGCAGCTGGGCCTTCCACCAGCTCACCGGGCTGCTGATCAACGTCCTCATCGCGTTCTTCCTGGCGCTCGCCATAGAGCCCGCGGTGAGCTGGATGTCCGCGAAAGGGATGCGCCGGGGCCTCGCGACCTTCCTGGTCTTCCTCGGCCTGGTCATCGCCGTCGCGGGCTTCGTCACCCTGCTCGGTTCGATGCTGGCCGGCCAGATCATCAAGATGGTCGAGGGTTTCCCCGACTACCTGGACTCGGTCATCAACTGGATCAACGAGACCTTCCACAGCCGGCTGAGACCGGTCGACGTCCAGGAGGGCCTGCTCCACTCCGACTGGCTGCGCAAGTACGCGCAGAACAGCGCGGCCGGTGTCCTCGACGTCTCCGGGCAGGTGCTCGGCGGTCTGTTCCAGCTGCTGACGATCTCCCTGTTCGCTTTCTACTTCGCCGCCGACGGCCCCCGGCTGCGCCGCACCCTGTGCTCGGTCCTGCCGCCCGCCCGGCAGGCCGAGGTGCTGCGCGCCTGGGAGATCGCCGTCGACAAGACCGGCGGCTACCTGTACTCGCGCGGTGTGATGGCGCTGATCTCCGGCATCGCCCACTACATCCTGCTGGAGGCCCTGGGCGTCCCGTACGCGCCCGTGCTCGGAGTCTGGGTGGGGCTGGTCTCGCAGTTCATCCCGACCATCGGCACCTATCTCGCGGGCGCGCTGCCGATGCTGATCGCGTTCACCGTCGACCCGCTGTACGCGGTGTGGGTGCTGGTGTTCGTGGTGATCTACCAGCAGTTCGAGAACTACATGCTCCAGCCCAAGCTCACCTCCAAGTCCGTCGACATCCACCCGGCGGTCGCCTTCGGCTCGGTCATCGCCGGCACCGCGCTCCTCGGCGCCGTCGGCGCGCTGATCGCCATCCCGGCGGTCGCCACCCTCCAGGCGTTCCTGGGGGCCTATGTGCGGCGGTACGACGTCACGGACGACCCGCGCGTGCAGGGGCACCGCCGGCGCGGCACCGGCGGCCAGGGGCTGCTCGCGCGCGTCCGCCGGCCGGAGGTCCGGCCCGCGGACGACTCCGCGGAGAGCTCGGTCTGACGGTGGAGCTCGCCTCTGACGGCCGCCGGCGGTGGTCGGGCGATCGTCGCGTGGTCAGGCGATCGTCGCGGCCGGCGGGGCCCAGCGCCGGGTGCGGGGCACCGTGTCCGAGACGCCGTAGTCCTTCTTGAGGTGCTCGGGGATGGCGTAGTGCATGACGCGGCCCCGGGTCAGGGAGGACAGTTCGAGGACGGTGGTCAGATGGCCGAGCCGGTCCAGGGCCCAGGCGCCCAGCGGGGAGCGGTCCTCGATGGTCTCCAGGACGCCGAGGAGGTGCGGTACGGCCTTGACGGCGGTGTCCCACGGGGTACGCGGCACCTCCAGCCAGTCCGCGCAGGTGTCGCCGACGAGATAGCGGATCAGGGCCGAGACGACCGGGTCGAAGAAGGTGCCGGGGACGACCTCCTCGTAGAGGTCGATGAGCTGCCGGGTCAGGACCGCGCCCTCCTCGGAGGGGCCCATGTACCGGAGCATGTACAGGTCCAGGAACCGCCGCGCCTCGTCGAGGGTCTTGGGCACGGCCTCCTGGTCGACGCCGAGCATGGCGCCCACCACCCGCCACGCGTAGTAGTACGCCTCCGCGCCCTCCGTGGACAGATGGATGCCCAGCCGGTGCAGGCTGTCGAGGACCAGCATGGAGAAGAACATCTGCCCGCCGATCATGTCCTCCTGGCAGATCGGCGTGCCGAGCGCCCCGGTGTCCCAGCGGTTCTCCCGCCTGAGGTGGTGCCGGATCGAGGCGTGCAGCAGGCGCACCTTCTGGGCGGCCGGGACGAAACGGCTGCCGGCCTCGAAGGCGTCGGGCTGCATCAGGTAGACGGTGAACTGTCCGGTCTCCGCCATGCGCTTGGAGGGGTACTTCAGCCCGTGGGTGGCCGACAGCAGCTTCGCCACGCGCGGGACGACGTAACAGGCGGGCATGGAGGCGAAGGAGAGCGCGGTGGAGATGTGCACGTTGTTGTCGATGAAGAACAGCCGGGCCTTCTCCATCTCGCCCCAGTCCACCCAGGACGGCGGTACCCGGGTGGCCTCCAGGTACTCCCGCGCGACGTCGGGCAGCCCGTCCGGCAGGGGAGCGCCGGCGGTCGACACGTAGCGCATCAGGGTGTTGAACGTGCCCACCTCCCCGCGCTCGAAGAGGGCGGCGACCGTGGCGTCGGCGAGTTCGTCCCCCGCGTCCCGCAGGGTGTCCATCGAGGCCTCGGTGTGCATCACGGCAGGGCTCCTTGTCTTCGCGGTGCCTTCCGGGCACCGCACGGGCGTCGTCAGGACAGGCGGACGGCGGCCGAGTGCGCCAGCGCGGTCAGCGCGCCGGTGGCGGGGGCCGGTACGTCCAGTTCGTGGAGGGCGTCGAGCGCTTCCGCGACCCGCGCGCCGATCATGCTCTCGATCCGGTCGGGCGCCCCGAGCCGGCACATCACCTCGCGGACCGCGTCCAGGCCGGCCGCGTCCAGGCCGGGGCTGCCGAGCAGGGTGCGCAGCCGCTCCCGGTCGTCGTCGCCGGCCAGCCGCCAGGTCTCCGCCAGCAGGGCGGTGGGCCGGTGGCCGCGCACGTCGTCGGCGTTGGCCTTGCCGGTGTGCTCGGGCGCCCCGAACAGGCCCAGCAGGTCGTCGCGGAGCTGGAACGCCTCGCCCAGCGGCAGCCCGTACGCGGAGTAGCCCTCACGCAGCGCTCCGCCCGCCCCGGCCAGGGCGCCGCCGATCAGCAGGGGCTGCTCGACGGTGTACTTGGCGGTCTTGTAGCGGATCACCTTGAGCGAGGCGGCGGTGTCCGGGCCGGCTCCGGTGCGCAGGATCTCCAGGCACTCGCCCGCGATCAGCTCCCGGGCCAGCAGCGACCACAGCGGGCGGGCCCGGGCGAGGTAGGCGGCGGGCAGCCCGCAGGTCGCGAACAGCTGCCCGGCCAGCGACATCAGCAGATCGCCCACGAGCATCGCCAGCGACCGCGCGGTCTCCTCGGCGCCCGGGCGGCCCTCCAGGGCGGCGCGCAGGGCGATGTGCGTGGTGGGGCGGCCGTGCCGCAGCGGGCTGTCGTCGATGAGGTCGTCGTGCACGACGGCGGCGGCGTGCACCAGCTCCATGGAGGCCGCCGCCCGCACCAGCGCGTCGCTGTCGGGCTGGCCCACCGCGCGCCAGCCCCAGTAGCAGAACGCCGCCCGCAGCCGTTTGCCGTCGGCCGCCGCCGCCTCCAACTGCCCGGCCACCGGGCCGAGGAGCGGGTCGACCGCCGCGAACAGGTCGGCCTCCTCGGCGACGAACCGGCGTAACACCTCGTCGACGCGGTGCTTGAAGGGGGCCGGGTCCCACCGGTCAGCCATCGGCGGTGGTTCGCCGGGCGAGGGCGTGCCGGGCGAGGATCTCCAGGTGGGCCGGCGGGACGGTCGCGTACCGGTCCAGGACCAGGCGCCCCCGTGCGGTCAGGTCGTGCTCGGCCTCCGCGGCGAGCGCGGTGGCGTCCGAGCGGCGCAGCAGCCCTCGGACCGTCCCGAAGGCGGTGCCCACCGTGCTCACCGCCAGATCGGCCAGTCCCGCCGCCAGCAGCACGGCCTGCCCGTCCAGACCGCGTCGTCCCGAATCACGTGTCATGCGCTCTCCCACCCACGGCCTCCAGGGCCACCGCTTGTCGGCCGCCTCGTCGAGCATCGCGGCCCGATAGGCGCGACATGCGGAAACTCACGATCGGGTGAACGCGTCGGCGTATCGGCGGACCCCGTGGATCACCACGGCCGGGCCCGTGGATCACCACGGCCGGGCAGGGCGGTCCGGGGGCGGTGTGCGGGCCGTGTCGGGAAGTGCGGGAGTACCGCGTGGTGCGCTTGACACAAAAATCGAACATCCATTCTTATAGAGGCTCCGGTGCGGCTCACGGCGGGGATTCCGGCGGTGGTCGGGCATGGTTTCGGTGGACATGTCCCCTGGTTGTCCACAGGCCGGACCGGCGTCGGGGCGCATTGTCAGTGGCAGGCGTTAGCGTCTTTGACGTGAAGCGATCGACTCAAGCAAACCGGGTGGAACCCATGGCAGGAACCGACCGTGAGAAGGCGCTCGACGCCGCACTCGCACAGATTGAACGGCAATTCGGCAAGGGCGCGGTCATGCGCATGGGCGAGCGGTCGATGGAGCCCATCGAGGTCATCTCGACCGGGTCGACCGCGCTCGACGTCGCCCTCGGTGTCGGTGGCCTGCCGCGCGGCCGCGTCGTGGAGATCTACGGACCGGAGTCCTCCGGTAAGACGACCCTGACCCTGCACGCCGTGGCCAACGCGCAGAAGGCCGGCGGCCAGGTCGCGTTCGTGGACGCGGAGCACGCCCTCGACCCCGAGTACGCGAAGAAGCTCGGCGTCGACATCGACAACCTGATCCTCTCCCAGCCCGACAACGGCGAGCAGGCCCTGGAGATCGTGGACATGCTGGTCCGCTCCGGCGCCCTCGACCTCATCGTCATCGACTCCGTCGCCGCGCTCGTGCCGCGTGCGGAGATCGAGGGCGAGATGGGCGACAGCCACGTCGGTCTCCAGGCCCGACTGATGAGCCAGGCGCTGCGGAAGATCACCAGTGCGCTCAACCAGTCCAAGACCACCGCGATCTTCATCAACCAGCTCCGCGAGAAGATCGGCGTGATGTTCGGCTCCCCGGAGACCACGACCGGTGGCCGCGCGCTGAAGTTCTACGCCTCGGTGCGCATCGACATCCGCCGCATCGAGACCCTGAAGGACGGCACCGAGGCGGTCGGCAACCGCACCCGCTGCAAGGTCGTCAAGAACAAGGTCGCGCCGCCCTTCAAGCAGGCCGAGTTCGACATCCTCTACGGCCACGGCATCAGCCGCGAGGGCGGTCTGATCGACATGGGCGTGGAGCACGGCTTCGTCCGCAAGGCCGGCGCCTGGTACACGTACGAGGGCGACCAGCTCGGCCAGGGCAAGGAGAACGCGCGCAACTTCCTGAAGGACAACCCCGACCTGGCCAACGAGATCGAGAAGAAGATCAAGGAGAAGCTGGGCGTCGGTGTCCGCCCGCAGGAGCCGGCCGCCGAGCCGGGCGCGGACGCGGCCACCACCGCGGCCACGGACGACGCGGCGAAGACGGTGCCCGCCCCGGCCACCGCCAAGGCGACCAAGCCCAAGGCCGCCACCGCCAAGAGCTGACGCCGTGACACGACGAACCGACTGGGCCGAGCACGAGTACACGTCCCCCGGCGCCCCACGGGGGAGGGGCACCGGGGGCCACTCGGACCCCGCCGGTGACGGTGACGGCCACTACGGGCAGGACGGCGCGCACGACGGCCCGGACGGACCCCGCGGGGACGGGGCACCCGGCCGCGGCCCGCGCAGACCCGGGGCACGGCGTCGGCGCGGCTTCGGTGAACCGTCCGGTGAGGACGGGGGTTCCCCCTCCTCGTCGAGGGCCGAGCAGGGGGAACCTCCAGCGGACCCGGCTGAGCGGGCGCGGGCGATCTGTCTGCGCCTGCTCACCGGGACCCCGCGCACCCGCAAGCAGCTCGCGGACGCCCTGCGCAAGCGGGAGATCCCGGACGACGTCGCCGAGGAGGTGCTGTCGCGGTTCGAGGAGGTCGGGCTGATCGACGACAGCGCGTTCGCCGACGCCTGGGTGGAGTCCCGGCACCACGGCCGGGGCCTGGCCCGCCGGGCGCTCGCCCAGGAACTGCGCACCAAGGGCGTCGCCCCGACCCTCATCGACGAGGCCGTCGGCCAGCTCGACTCCGAGCAGGAGGAGGAGACGGCCCGCGAACTCGTCGCCCGTAAACTCCGCTCCACCCGCGGCCTCGACCGGGACAAGCGCATCCGCCGCCTCGCCGGCATGCTCGCCCGCAAGGGGTACGCCGAGGGCATGGCCCTCAGGGTCGTCCGGCGGGCACTGGAGGAAGAGGGCGAGGACACGGAGTTCCTGGAGCACGGGGACTTCTGACGGACCGACAGGCCTGAGGGGGTGGGGTTAACCCCCGCCCAAGACGCCGGACCGCCGCAGTGCTCGCCGCCCCGTGCGTGGACGACCGTGTACGCCATGATGCTGCGCTACGCACTCAAGACCGTCCGCGCCCGCAAGGCCGGCTTCCTCGGAGCCTTCCTCGCCCTGCTGTGTGCCGCCGCCCTGATCACGGCCTGCGGCACCCTCCTCGACACCGGCCTGCGCGGCACGATCCGTACCGAGCGCTACGCGGCGACTCCCGTCGTGGTCTCCGCCGACCAGTACGTCCACCGGACCACCGTCAAACACAAGCACGGCAAGACCAAGGTCAAGCACAAGGCGAAACCCGTCGCCGAACGGGCCTGGCTGCCGGCCGGTCTGGAAGCCAGGCTCGCCCGCACCCCCGGAGTCGCCCGGGTCGTGCCCGAACTGACCTTTCCGGCGGCGCCGTCGACTCCGGCCGGCACCGGTGACCGCACCGCCTACGGACATGCCTGGGCATCCGCCGTGCTCACCCCGTACCGCCTGGTCTCCGGCACCGCGCCCCGGGCCGCCACCGATCTGGTCGTCGACCGCGACCTGGCCGCACGCGCCCGTCTGCGGACCGGCGACCCGCTCACCGTGCAGTCGACGCAGGCCCCGCGCACCTACCGGATCACCGGAATCGCCGCCCCGGCCACCGGCGTACGGCACCAGACCTCCCTCTTCTTCTCCGACGGGGAGGCCCGCCGGCTGGCCGCGCACCCCGGGCAGGTCACCGCGTTCGGTGTGCTGCCCGAGCACGGCACCGACCCGGACCGGCTGAAGCGGGCCGTGGCCCGGGCACTGCACGGCACCACCGCCCAGGTCTCCACCGGGGACGACCGCGGCCCCGTCGAGTTCCTGGACGCGGCCGCCGCCCGGGTCAGGCTGGTCAGCATGGGCGCCGCCATGGGCGGGACCTCGCTGCTGGTGGCGGTCCTGGTGGTCGTCGGCACCTTCGCCCTCGCCGTCCAGCAACGCCACCGCGAACTCGCCCTGCTGCGCGCCATCGCCGCGACCTCCGGTCAGATCCGCCGGCTGCTCGGCCGCGAGGCGCTGATCGTCGGCGCCGTCGCCGGCACGCTCGGCGCACTCCTCGGACTGCCGCTGGGTACCTGGCTGCACAGCAGGTTCGTCGCGCTGGGCGCCGTACCGGCCACACTTCGGCACACCACCGGCATCGTCCCGCCGCTCGCCGGGCTCGCCGCCACCCTGGTCGGTGCCTGGGCCGCCGCCCGGATCGCCTCCCGGCGGATCAGCCGGATCCGGCCGACCGAGGCGCTGGCCGAGTCCCGGACCGAGCCCGCCCGGCCCGCCTGGGGACGGATCGCCGCCGGTCTGCTGCTGCTCGCCGGTGGAGTCGTCCTCGTCGTCCTGCTCACCTCCCTGCGCACCGAACCCGCGTCCACCCCCGTCACCTTCCTCGCCGTCGTGGTCCTCTCGGCCTCCGTCTCCCTGCTCGGCCCGCTGCTGGTCAGGGCGGCCGCGCTGCTGTTCGCCGGGCCGCTGCGGCTCACCGGGCACGGCGGCCGGCTCGCCACCGCCAACCTGCGCGGCAACGCCGCCCGGATGGCCTCCGTCGTCACTCCCCTCACCCTGCTCATCGGTATGACCTGCACCGTGCTGTTCGTCCAGTCGACCCTCGGCGACGCCGCCCGCGCCCAGGCCCGCGCCGGGGTCACCGCCGACTGGGTCGTCGCCGCCCAGGGACCCGGCGTACCGGCCGAGGCGGCGCGGCAACTGCGCACGGGGCACGACGCCGTCACCGAAGTGGTCCGCACGACCGTCCGCGTCGGACTCGACAAATACGCGGCGCAGGGCGTCACCCCCGAGGGCCTCACCCGCACCTGGGACCCCGAGGTCACCGCCGGCTCACTGGACCGCCTCACCGACGGCACCGTCGCCGTCAGCGAAATCACCGCCGATCAGCACCACTTGAGCCCCGGCTCCCCCTGAGGCTCACCCTCGGCGACGGCACGCCCGCCAGCCTCACCGTCGCCGCCGTCTACGCCCGGGGTCTCGGCTTCGGCGACCTCACCTTCGCCCACGACCTCGTCTCGCACCACGTGGACAACCCGCTCGCCTCCTCCGTCCTCGTCAGCACAGCCCGTACACAAGCACAACTCGCGACTATGCTCCGTAAGTTCCCGGGGGTCAGGATTCTTTCGCCGGACGCCGCCGACTCCCTCCGGGCCGACCGGCAGCAGGACAACGCCGAGGCCGGCTACCTGGCCATGGGGCTGGTCCTGGCCTTCACCGCGATCGCCGTGGTCAACACGCTCGCCATGTCGGTCGCCGAGCGAGTCCGGGAGTTCGCGCTGCTCAGGCTGGCCGGCGCCACCCGCCGCCAGGTCCTGCGGATGCTGCGCACCGAGGTGCTGTCGGTGCTGACGCTCGCCACGGCCCTCGGCAGCGGCATCGCGCTCGCCGTACTGACCGCCTTCAGCGTCGGCATGACGGGCCGGGCCGCGCCCGCGGTCACGCCGTTGCTCTACGTGACGATCCTCGCGACCGCCGCGCTGCTCGCCCTGGTGGCCTCGGCTCTTCCCGGCCGGATGGCGCTCCGGGTGCCGGCGGTGACCGTCGCGACGGCGAAGGACTAGGCGCACTCACCGCGGACGTTGCCGACGGCGAGGTTCCGCGCCGCGGACGACGAAGGCCAGGGCCGAGGTTGCCAGTGCCGAGGTCGCCGGTGCCGAGGTTGCCGGTTGTTGCGGCTTACCGCGGCGGCGGTCCGTCCTGGTCGACGCGGGGATCGCCGGGCAGTCCGTGCGGGTGTGCGGCGTCGCCGCCTGCGCCGGCAGAGGTGTCCAGGCCGCCCAGGAGCATGTCGAGGCCGGTGATGAACTGGTCGCGGTCCGCGTGGTGGCGCAGGTCCTCGGCGGTGCGGGTCAGGAAGGGGTAGTCGGCGGGGTCGAGGTTCTGCCAGCGTTCGGCGGTCCGGGCGAGGTAGGCGTCGCGCCCGGTGGCCGCGTCGAGAGGGACGCGAGGGGTGATGATCTGGGCGCTGACGCCGGTGATGTAGTAGGAGATCACCGTCGAGACCGCGAACTGCCGTTCGGCGGGCAGTCCGGTCCGTGCGACGAGGGTGCCGATGCGGTCCAGCAGACGCAGGGCGTTCGTCAGCGTGGGCGGCGCGGACACGTGGGGCGCCGCCCACGGGTGCCGGTCAAGGGCGTCGAAGACGGCGATGGCGAGTGCGCGCAACGCGGCACCGGCGCTCTGCGCGGGGTCCGGGTCCGCCGCGACGGCGTGGCCGAGTACCTGGTCGGCCGCCAGGTCGACGAGTTCGTCCTTGTTCGACACGTGCCAGTACAGAGCCCCGGGGCCGGTGCTCAGGCGCTCGGACAGCAGCCGGAAGGTCAGTCCGCGCACACCGCGCTCGTCCAGCAGGGCGACCGCGGCGTCGACGATCAGCTCCTGTGAGAGGGCGTCCGCGCGTCCCTCGGAGGGCGCCCGCCCTCGTGTCCGTGGCATGGCCTCATTTTGGCATGGGCGGGCCCGTGACCCGTATGCGATGTGGAACGCGGGACCACATGGTGACGGTGGGGGCGACATGGGTACGCGCGCGGCCGAACCCCCGACCGGTCGCTTCGCGGGGGCGCCCGAGTTCCCGCTCGAAGGGTCGGCGCCGGCGGAGGGCTACGCGGTGCGTGACCCGCCCGCGTGACGGCCGAAGCCCTGGCCCGGTTGCCCCTCTGACCGGCACATCCCCAAGGGTCTCGGATTGCGTGGTCCGCACGCTTAGTGTGCGTGCGCGGGCGGGATCGATTCGTTTGGGGTGGCGGTAGCTTCGGCCGGTCCCGCCACCCGCCGGGAGATCCCTTGCGCCGGTGACTCCGCCGAGAGACCGGCCGGTCCGTACGCCCGAAAGGCGGCCTCGCCATGCCCGGAACCGCTCGTACCCGAAGAGCCCTGGCCGCCTTCGGACTTGTCGCAGGGCTGGGACTGAGCGGCTGTGTCTTCGACTCGAACGCCGCGAGCGGCAGCGACGGGCCGCTGGTCGTCGGGTTCGTGAACGGGGGATCCACCCGGTTCCACACCTGTCTCCAGCGGGCCGTCGTGACCACCGCCAAGAACAACTTCGCCAAGATCGTCACGGCCGACTCGCACCAGGACGCGGCACAGGAACTGGCCAACATCAAGGACATGATCGCCCGCAAGGTGGGTGTGATCATCATCCAGACGGTCAGCACCGACGCCCTGAAGAAGGACATCGACAGGGCCCGCAGCGCGCACATCCCCGTCTTCCTGACCTCCGTCGACGCCGACCCCTCCGACATCCTCGGGGCCGTCGTGGTGAACCTGCGGGAGGTGGGCGAACTGGACGCCGAGTGGATCGGCGACGACGCGGCCGGCCGCCGGGTGCGGGTCGGGGTGATCGCCGGAGCGCCCGGCGCCGCCTCCGACCTGCTCGTCGGGGGCTTCGGCAAGGCGCTGCCGGACAACGCCGAGGTGGTCGCCGACCAGCCCGGCATGTTCGACGCGGCGAAGGCGGGGAGCGTCGCCGCGAACATGATCAAGGCGCATCCCGGCCTGGACTACGCGTTCGTCGCCAACGAGGAGATGGCCTTCGCCGCCCGCAAGGCGTTCGACGCGGCCGGGGCCACCCGCGTGAAGATCGTCACCGTCAACGGTACGGACGAGGGACTGGCCGCCCTCAAGGACGGGCGGTTCGCCGCCACGGTCTCCAACTCCGCCGCCGACATGGGCCAGTTGGCGGTGGAGAACACGATCGCGCTGCTCCGCGACGAGAAGGTCGACAAGATCTCCAAGGCGCCGGTCCGGCTGGTCACCAAGGACGACGCGGACACCGCCCCCGTGTACTGCCCCTCGGACGACTAGGGGGTGACCGGCAGGCCCGCCGCCTTCCACGCCTGGAAGCCGCCGATCAGGTCGGTCGCCTGGTGCAGCCCCAGCTGGTGCAGGGAGGCGGCGGCCAGGGTGGAGGCGTAGCCCTCGTTGCAGATGACGACGATCCGGAGGTCGTGGCCGGTGGCCTCGGGAGTTCTGTGGCTGCCCTGCGGGTCGAGCCGCCACTCCAGTTCGTTGCGCTCCACGACGAGGGCGCCGGGGATCACCCCGTCCCGCTCGCGCAGGGCCGCGTACCGGATGTCGACCAGGAGCGCGCCGTCGGCCCGCGAGGCCTCGTACGCCTCGTGCGCCCCGATGCGCCGGTAGCCCGTGCGTACCCGCTCCAGCAACTCGTCTATGCCCAAGGGCGGTTGCTCGACCGGCTGCTGTCCCACCGGTTCCGAAGGCGCCGTCTGCTCGGCCCGACCCGTCTGCTCGGTGTCACTCACTGCCAGTCCTCCGGGCGTTCGACCTGCTCCAGGCGCAGCACCTGGTCGGTGCGGCTGTAACGGCGGATCCGCGGCAGCGGCGGGTAGTAGGCGTGGACGGAGATCGCGTGGTGCTCGGTGGACTCGTTGAGGACCTCGTGGACGTGGTCGCGGCCGAAGGTGCGGCCCTTGCCGGTCGGCAGCAGACGCTCGCGGTCGACGCCCTCGGAGAGCTCCAGCGTCTTCCAGCCGTCGGTGGGCAGCCGGGTGGCGAGCGAGTTCTCCCGCAGTTCACCGGTCGCCGTGAGGAACGCGCCGACCGACTCGGCGTGGTCGTGCCAGCCGGTGCCGGTGCCGGGCGGCCAGCCGATCAGCCAGGCCTCGCTGCCACCGGGACCGTCGAGCCGTACCCAGGTGCGGCCCTCGGGGTCGAGCGGGAGCGAGGCGATCAGCTCGGTGTCGGCGGCCGTGCGCCGGACGAAGTCGAGGAGGTCCGCCTGGGTGGGCCCGGCGCCGGGCGCGGAGGCGGACGGGGAAACGGGGGAGGAAAGAGAGGCAGACACGTGCACCGCTCCTGATGAGAGTTCGCAGACGAAGGCGCTGACCGCGCCCGAAAGAAGAGGTGAGATGCGAAATCAACAGGCCGGAAGACACACGCAGCCCGCATAGCGGACAAGGTCCACATGGACCTTCCGCCACAGGCGCACAGTGGTGTCGTTCACGATCCGGAGTACACCATGCCGGTGCAGACCGGTCAACTCACTGTCACTATGTGGACCGCAGGGTGACCGCGGTCACCGTGATCACCCCGCGGGCCGGCCGCGGTCACCGCACGGCGGAACCCGCCCCGGCCTCGGCGTCCGCCGCCTCCGCCGCCGGTTCCGTCCGCTCCTTGTCCTTGCCGCCCAGGGTCGCCTCGGCCGCCGCGTAGAGATCGGCCGGGCGCACGCCGTTGAGGGCGGTGACCAGATGGCCGTCGGGGCGCACGAGGAGCACGCTGTGCGCCGGTGCGCCCGGGTATGCCTCCGCGACCAGCAGCTCCGCGGGGTGCGGGAGCGCGGTCACGGCCGCCGCGAGCCGGGGCATGAGCCCGGCGGAGACCCAGTGCTTGCGGTCCCACACGCCCGTACCGGGCGCGACGAGGACGACCAGGAGTGCGCCGCGGCCGAGCCGTGAGCGCAGCCGGACGAAGGTGCCGTCCTCCGCGGTGACCCGGACGTCGGTGACCGGGGCGCCGGGCGGGGTGTCGACCGGGACCTCGTGTTCCAGCTGCCGCGGCGCCAGCGGGGAGTCGGCGTACGCCCCCGGAGCGCCCAGCGGGCCGTGCCCCAGGTGACCGTCGGTGAGGAGCGCGTCGTGCCCCCGGGTCGTGCCGGGCACGATGCCGCGCAGCCCGCCACCGCCGCGCAGCACCGGCAGCACCTGGTCGGCGGCGCGCAGCCGGGCCGCGACCGCCGCGCGCCGCTCGGACTGGTAGCTGTCGAGCAGCGCCTCGTGCGGGCCGTGGTGCCAGGCCGGGGCCAGCTTCCAGGCGAGGTTGTCGACGTCCCGCAGCCCCTCGTCCAGCCCGTGCGTCCCCAGCGCGCCGAGCAGGTGCGCGGCGTCCCCGGCGACGAACACCCGGCCCACCCGCCAGCGGCGGGCCAGCCGGTGGTGCACGGTGTGCACCCCGGTGTCGAGCAGGTCGTACGGCGGTGTGGTGCCGTTCGTCCAGCCCGCGAGGGTCTCGCGGATGCGGGCCACGAGCAGCTCGGGCGTGACCAGGTCCTTGCCGGGCGGCAGCAGCCAGTCCAGGCGCCACACGCCGTCCGGGAGGGGGCGGGCGGTCACCTCCCCGGCCGAGGGCCCGGACATCCGCCACGGCGGTGTCCGATGGAGCAACGCCCGACCGGGCCACGGAAGTTCCGCACGCAGCGCGGCGACGGCGTGTCGCTCCACCGCCGTACGGCCCGGGAAGCGGATGTCGAGGAGTTTGCGCACGGTCGAGCGCGGGCCGTCGCAGCCCACCAGGTAGCTGCCGCGCCACCAGGTGGCCCGGGGGCCGCGGGTGTGCGCGGTGACGCCGGAGCGCTCCTGCTCGATGGTGTCCAGCCGGCTGTCCGTGGCGATCCTGACCAGCGGCCGGCCGGCGATCGCCGTCCGCAGGGCGTCGGTCAGGACGTGCTGCGCGATGTGCAGCGGAGCGGGTTCGGCCGTGTCGTCGAAGACGACCTCGCGCATCACCTGCCGGCGCCGCATCGACCGCCAGCCGGTCCAGCGGGCGCCCAGGTCGTCCAGCGGGGCGCCGGTCAGCCGCGCCACCAGGTCGGCGGTGTCCTCGCGGAGCACCACCGTGCGCGCGGGGCGTGGTTCGTCGGCGCCGGGGGTCTCGTCCAGGACCACGGACGGCACCTCCTGGCGCGCCAGCGCCAGGGCGAGCGTGAGGCCGACGGGCCCCGCGCCGACGATGATCACCGGGTCCACGGCGCGGCGCCCCCTGCCCGTACGCACGTCCCTACGGACACAGGTGAACAAGTCGTCGGAGCAGGGTGCACGATCACAGAACGTATGCAACAGACTGGGCGCCACCCGGTCAAGCGGCGCACCCGGGGACACGTCAGCATGGCGGGCGCGCGGAGGCCGTGACGCCGTGGAAAACGGCGGAGGCAGCGGTCGTAGGACCGCTGCCTCCTTGTGCGCCCATCGGGTTGACCGGGAGTCAGGCGTTGGCTCCGCCCGCGCCCGTGGCGAAGGTGCCGGCGATCTCGGCCGGGTTGATGTCCTCGACGTCCCCGGAGCCGAGGACCGCGCCGGTGCCGCGCTTGCTGCGCCGCAGCCGGCCCTCCAGCCAGGAGGCGAACGTGGTGAGGATCAGGTTCAGCACGATGAAGATGATCGCCACGACGATGAAGCTCGGGATGACGTTGGCGTAGTTGGCGGCCAGCGTGCCGCGGGCGGTGAGCAGCTCGGAGAACTGGAGCATCACGCCGCCCAGCGCCGTGTCCTTCACGACCACCACGAGCTGGCTGACGATGGCCGGGAGCATCACGGTGACCGCCTGCGGCAGCAGGATGCTGGTCATCGTCTGCCCCTTGCGCAGACCGATCGCGTACGCCGCCTCGGTCTGGCCCTTCGGCAGGGCCATCACACCGGCCCGTACGACCTCGGCGAGCACCGAGGCGTTGTAGAGCACCAGGCCGGTGATGACCGCGTACAGGGGACGCTCGTCGCTGCCGACGTCGGTGGAGCGGACGTAGAACTCGTTGGCGAACACCATCAGCAGCAGGACCGGGATCGCGCGGAAGAACTCCACGATCCAGCCGGCCGGGACACGTATCCACGTGTGGTCGGACATGCGGGCGATGCCGAAGACCGCGCCCAGCGGGAGGGCGATGACCATGGCGAGCGCCGCGGCCTTGAGCGTGTTGCCGAGCCCGGGCAGCAGATACGTGGTCCAGGCGTCGGAGGTGGTGAACGGCTGCCACAGGGACCACGTCAGCTGGCCCTTGTCGTCCATCTTCTGCCAGACCCAAAGGGCCAGCAGGGCGAGCAGCAGGAAGAAGAGGACGGAGAGGAGGACGTTGCGCCGCTTGGCGCGGGGCCCGGGGGCGTCGTAGAGGACGGAGGTCATCGCTTCACCGCCAGGCGATCGGCGAGCCGGCCGAGGAGCAGGCCGGTCGGGAGGGTCAGGACCACGAAGCCGAGGGCGAAGACCGCGCCGATGGCCAGCGTCTGGGCCTCGTTCTCGATCATGGTCTTCATCAGGGCCGCGGCCTCGGCGACGCCGATCGCCGCCGCCACCGTGGTGTTCTTGGTGAGCGCGATCAGGACGTTGGCCAGCGGGCCGATCACCGCGCGGAAGGCCTGCGGCAGCACGATGAGCCGCAGGGTCTGGATGAAGCTCAGACCGATCGCACGGGCCGCCTCGGCCTGTCCGACGGGGACGGTGTTGATGCCCGAGCGGATCGCCTCGCAGACGAAGGACGCCGTGTAGCCGACGAGTCCCAGCACCGCCAGCCGGAAGCCCTGGATCTTGAAGTCGGAGGCGCCCAGGGTCATGCCGAAGATGTCGGCGAGACCGAGCGAGGAGAAGATGACGATGACCGTCAGGGGGATGTTCCGGACGATGTTCACGTAGACGGTGCCGAACCCGCGCATCAGCGGGACCGGACTGACCCGCATCGCGGCCAGCACGGTGCCCCAGACCAGGGAGCCGACGGCGGAGAAGACGGTCAGTTTCACCGTCATCCAGAACGCCCCTAGGACGTCGTAGCCTTGAAGAAAGTCGAACACTGTTTCCCGCGCTTCCGGGTGTGTGGCGTAGATGGGGGGCATGACGCGCCGCCGCCGGGGAAGCGGTGACGGCGGCGCGCCCGAGGGACCGTGCGATGGCCTGCCCGGTCCGTGCGTCGGCGGAGTTCCGATCCGCGGTACCGCGTACCGCGACACGCGGTACGCGCGGACCGTCGCCTTGCGTGCGGCCTTACTTGACGATCACGCCGATCTTCGGGGCGGGCTCGTTCTTGTAGTCGGCCGGCCCGAAGTTCTTGGTGACGGCCTTGTCCCAGGAGCCGTCGCCGACCATCTTCTCCAGCGCCTTGTTGATCTTGTCCAGGGTCGTGGAGTCGCCCTTCTTGACGCCGATGCCGTAGTTCTCGTTGCTGAGCTTGAGGCCGGCGAGCTTGAACTGGCCCTTGTACTTGTCCTGCGCGGCGAAGCCCGCGAGGATCGAGTCGTCCGTGGTCACGGCGTCTACGGCGCCGCTCTGCAGGCCCGCGATGCACTCGGAGTAGGCGCTGTACTCCTTGAGGTTGGCCTTCGGGGCGATCGTCTGCTGGACGTTCTGCGCCGACGTCGAACCGGTCACGGAACACAGCTTCTTGCCGTTGAGGTCCGTGCCCTTGGCGATCGTCGAGTCCGCCTTGACCAGCAGGTCCTGGTGGGCCAGCAGGTACGGGCCGGCGAAGTCCACCTTCTCCTTGCGCTCGTCGGTGATCGAGTAGGTGGCCGCGATGAACTTCACGTCACCGCGCGCCAGGGCGTTCTCCCGGTCCGCGCTCTTCGTCTGCACGAACTCGATCTGGTTCGCCTTGTAACCGAGCTGCTTGGCGACGTAGGTGGCCACGTCCACGTCGAAGCCCGAGAAGGAACCGTCGGGCTCCTGGAGACCGAGACCGGGCTGGTCGTACTTGATGCCGATCTTGATCTTGCCGCCGCCGGACGAACCGCTGTCGTCCTTGTCGCTGCCGCCGCACGCCGTGGCGGACAGGGTGAGGGCGAGCACGGCGGCCGAGGCGGCGGTGACCTTGCGAAGCTGCATGATGAACATCCTTTGAGTGGTGAAGGCGAGGTCCGTGCGGGGACAGATGACTGACGCGGGCCGTCGGCTGCGCCGTGCGGTCAGTGGTGCAGGATCTTCGACAGGAAGTCCTTGGCCCGGTCGCTGCGCGGGTTGCTGAAGAACTGTTCGGGCGAGGCCTGTTCGACGATCCGGCCGTCGGCCATGAAGACCACCCGGTTCGCGGCCGAACGGGCGAAGCCCATCTCATGGGTGACGACGATCATCGTCATGCCGTCCCTGGCCAGCTGCTGCATGACCTCCAGGACCTCGTTGATCATCTCGGGGTCGAGGGCGGAGGTCGGCTCGTCGAAGAGCATGACCTTCGGCCCCATCGCCAGCGCCCGCGCGATGGCCACACGCTGCTGCTGGCCGCCGGAGAGCTGCGCGGGGTACTTGTCGGCCTGGGTGCCCACACCGACCCGGTCGAGCAGGGACCGGGCCTTCTCCTCGGCCTGCTTCTTGTCCGCCTTGCGGACCTTGGTCTGCCCGAGCATCACGTTCTCGAGCACGGTCTTGTGCGCGAACAGGTTGAACGACTGGAAGACCATGCCGACGTCGGCACGCAGCCGGGCCAGCTCCTTGCCCTCCTGGGGCAGCGGCTTGCCGTCGATCGTGATCGTCCCGGAGTCGATGGTCTCCAGACGGTTGATGGTGCGGCACAGCGTCGACTTGCCGGACCCGGAGGGGCCGATCACCACGACGACCTCGCCGCGGGCGATCGTCAGGTCGACGTCCTGAAGCACGTGCAAAGCGCCGAAGTGCTTGTTCACGTTCTTCAGGGCGACCAGTTCGTCGGTCGCGGCCAAGTCCTCCTTGGCCACCGATACTTCGGTCATCGCTATCGGGCTCCGTCCACCTCGGTTGCGGAGGAATGTAGTGAGCGCGAACGATCAGCGTCATCACATCTGAGCGAGATCTGAGCATCACGATCCGATAGCAGCCGGACACGTCTCGTAGCAGCGGTGACCTGGCCGCGTATCGGCCGGGTAACGGAACCGGCGGGCGGCCGGAACCCCCTTGACGCCGTCCTCGTCCATCAGCGTGACTGCCTTGATGCACGCGCGCGTGCCCGCCGTCCACACACCGGCGGCGAACCAGGAACGTACGAACACCGAACCGGAGGGGGCCGGATGAGACTGCTGCTCGTCGAGGACGACAACCATGTCGCGGCCGCGCTCTCCGCGATCCTCGCCCGGCACGGGTTCTCCGTCACCCACGCCCGCAGCGGCGAGGAGGCCCTTCGGGCCCTCGTCCCCGAGAGCGACGGCTTCGACGTCGTCCTGCTCGACCTCGGCCTGCCCGACCAGGACGGCTACGAGGTCTGCGGGAAGATCCGCAAGCGCACCAGCACCCCGGTGATCATGGTCACCGCCCGCTCCGACGTCCGCTCCCGCATCCACGGCCTCAACCTCGGCGCCGACGACTACGTGGTGAAGCCGTACGACACCGGGGAACTCCTCGCCCGCATCCACGCGGTCAGCCGGCGCACCCACCACGACGAGGCGGCGGGCGGCGGCGACGGCGCGCTGCGGCTGGGTCCCGTCCAGATCGAGCTGCCCACCCGCCGGGTCAGCGTCGACGGCAAGGCCGTCCAGCTCACCCGCAAGGAGTTCGACCTGCTCGCGCTGCTCGCCCAGCGGCCCGGCGTGGTCTTCCGCCGCGAACAGATCATCAGCGAGGTCTGGCGCACCAGCTGGGAGGGGACCGGCCGTACCCTGGAGGTGCACGTCGCCTCGCTGCGCGCCAAACTGCGCATGCCCGCGCTCATCGAGACCGTACGCGGCGTGGGTTACCGGCTCGTCGCACCGGCCGCGTAGCGGGGACGGGTGCGCACTCGACTCCTCCCGCTGCTCATCGTCCTGATGGCCGCCGTACTGCTCGCGCTCGGCGTCCCGCTCGCCGTCAGCACGGCCGCCGCCCAGCAGCAGAAGGTCGTCGTCGACCGGATCGACGACACCGCGCGGTTCGCGGCCCTCGCCCAGTACGTGACCGACACCCCCACCGCCTCGCGCCCCATGCGCACCGACGACCGGCTGGAGACCCTGCGCCGCGAACTCGCCAGCTACTACGGCGTCTACGGCATCCGCGCGGGTGTCTTCTACCGCAACGCGTCCTCCATGGCCAACGCGCCCGACGACTGGGTGCTGCCGAGGACGGGCGAGGTCCGGGAGGCGTTCGACGAGGCGCTCCTCAGCCGCCGCAGCCACGATCCCGCACAGGTGTGGCCCTGGCAGCACAGCCGGCTGGTCGTGGCCTCGCCGGTGATCCGGGACGGCGACGTCGTCGCGGTGGTGGTCACCGACTCGCCCACCGACTCGATGCGCTCCCGCACCCTGAGCGGCTGGCTGTTCATCGGCGCCGGCGAGATCGCCGCGATGCTCCTCGCCGTGGGCGCGGCGCTACGGCTGACCGGCTGGGTGCTGCGGCCGGTGCGGATCCTGGACGCCACCACCCACGCGATCGCCAGCGGGCGGCTGAAGTCCCGGGTCGCGGCGGCCGGCGGTCCGCCGGAACTCAGACGGCTGGCCCGTGCGTTCAACGAGATGGCGGACAACGTCGAGGACGTGCTGGAGCAGCAGCGCGCCTTCGTCGCCGACGCCTCCCACCAGCTGCGCAACCCGCTGTCCGCGCTGCTGCTGCGCATCGAACTGCTCGCCCTCGAACTCCCCGAGGACAACGAGGAGATCGCCTCGGTCCGCACCGAGGGCAAACGGCTCGCCCAGGTCCTGGACGACCTGCTGGACCTGGCGCTGGCCGAGCACGCCGAGGCGGACCTCATGCTCACCGACGTCGGCCGGCTGGCGGAGGAGCGGGTCGCCGCCTGGGCTCCGGCCGCCGCGGCGAAGGGCGTACGGCTGACCGGTGAGTGCGCGCCGACCACCGGGTGGGCCGACCCGATCACCCTGTCCAGCGCGCTGGACGCGGTGATCGACAACGCGGTGAAGTTCACGCCGGAGGGCGGTGTGGTGGAGGTGTCCGTGACCGCCGACGGCGATGTGTCGACGGTCGTGGTGACCGACACCGGACCGGGGCTGACCGACGAGGAACTCACCCGGGTGGGCGACCGGTTCTGGCGCAGCGGACGCCATCAGAACGTGAAGGGTTCGGGGCTCGGGCTGTCGATCACCCGGGCGTTGCTGGCGACGGGCGGGGGCGAGATCACCTACGAGCACCACGAGCCGCGGGGGCTGCGGGTGAGGGTGGCCGTGCCGCGGAGCGGGTGACGGGTGGCGCGTGACGGGTGGCGGGTGTCGAGCGGCGGGTGACGGGTGGCGGGTGACGAGCGGCGGGTGACATGCGGCCGGGGCGCGGACGGGTGCGCCCCGTGCCTCAGGGCTTGACGGAGCGGTAGTAGCGCCGGGCGCCCGCCTGGAGCGGGAGGGGGTCCGTGTAGATCGCCGTGCGCAGGTCCACCAGCTGGGCGGAGTGGACGTGGGCGCCGATGTCGTCGCGGCTCTTGATGACCGTGCGGGTCACCCACTCGGTGAGGCGCGGGTCCATGTCCTCGCGGGTCACGAGGATGTTGGAGACCGCGATCGTGGCGACCGTCGTGCCCTGCTGCACGGACGGGTACGCCGACTCGGGCATGTTGGTCGCCCGGTAGTACAACGCGGCCTCGCTCTCGGAGTGCAGCTTGGTGACGAGGCTCCCCTCGATCGGCACGAACGAGAACCGGAACTTCTTCGCGAGATCCTGCAAGCCCTTGGTCGGCAGCCCGCCCGACCAGAAGAACGCGTCGATCTTGCCTTTCCGGAGCCGGTCCGGACCGGTGTCTATGCCGTCCGACACGGGTGTGACGTCCTTCGTGGGGTCGATCCCGGCGGCCCTGAGCACCCGGTTGGCGATCAGCCGCACACCCGAGTTGGGCAGGCCCGTCGCCACCCGCTTGCCCCGCAGCTGCGCCACGCTCGTGATGCCCGAGTCACGCGCCACCACGAGCTGGACGTAGTCGTCGTAGAGCCGCGCCACCCCGCGCAGCCGGTCGGCGCCCCGGCCGCCGTTCTGCTCGTACGTCTCCACCGCGTCGGCGGCCGCGATGGTGAAGTCGGCCCCGCCGTTCGCCACCCGCCGCACGTTCTCGTACGACCCCGCGCTCTGCTTCAGTTCCACCCGCAGCCCCGGCATGTCCTTGCGCAGCTCGTTGCGCAGCCGCTCGCCGTACTCCTGGTAGACCCCGCTCAGCGATCCGGTGCTGAAGGTGATCGTCCCGGTCGGCGGCTTCTCGCCCAGCGGCAGCAGCCACCACAGCAGCAGGCCGAACGCGACGAAGCAGGCGGCGGCGCCCTGGAGCGCGCGGCGCCTGCCGATACGGGGGAACACCATGGGCATGCGCGCGATCCTGCCAGCCGGTCACCGTCCTGGCCAGGGGCACCGTGCCGGGCCGGACTGTCAGAGGCGGCGGTTAGAGTCGTTCGCATGACCAGTTCCTCGACCAGTTCCTCCACCGGCACCACGACCGACTCCTCACCCTCCGGACTCGTCCGGGAGTTCCACCGCGCCTTCGGCCTCGACGCCCGCACCACGCCGACCGAGGTGTCCCCGGAGCTGGCCGCCCACCGGGGGGAGCTGCTCGCCGAGGAGGCCGCGGAGGTTGCCGAGGTCGCCGTCGCCGGGCCGCTGGACCGGCTCGCGCACGAGCTGGCGGACGTGGTCTACGTCGCGTACGGCACCGCGCTGGTGCACGGGATCGACCTCGACGCGGTGATCGCCGAGGTCCACCGGTCCAACATGAGCAAGCTGGGGCCGGACGGACAGGTCGCCCGCCGGGCCGACGGCAAGGTCCTCAAGGGCGAGCACTACCGGGCGCCGGACGTCTCGGCGGAGCTGCGCCGCCAGGGCTGGATACCCGGGGGCGACGCCTGAGGGTCCGGGACGGCCGACGGGCCTCGGCGTCCGTCTGCCCGTGACGTGACCTGAACCACGGCGGTGTCAGGTCGCGTGGCCGTGGCCTTGAGTGCGGGTGTGGGCGCCGGCGTGGCTGTTATCGGGGCGGGTCAGCCCTGTCGGGCGGCCGCGCGGCGCTGGGGGGTCATGCCGGCGACCCTAGGAAGAGGCCGGGCGGCCGCTCCACCGTTTTTCCGGCGCCCGGCGCCCGGCTTTAGGCCTCGCCCGTCGGCCCGACGCCGGCCTGGCCGAGCCGGAGGTTCCAGCGGCCGGCCCGGCCCGTGACCTCCGTCGCCGCGAGCGGGGGGACGTCGACGCGCCAGAACGCTGCCTCGGGAGCGCCGAGCGCGTGCAGCACCACCGCCCGGACCACCTCCGGTTCCACCACGGCGAGCGTCCTGCCGTCCGCCGGGCCCGCCGACTCCAGCCAGTGCACCACCCGCGCGCACAACTCCCGTACGGATTCGCCTCCGTGGGGTGCGGCGCCCGGATCGGACAGCCAGCGGACGACCGCCTCCGGCTCGGCGGCGCCGACCTCGTCCAGGGTGCGGCCCCGCCAACGGCCCATGTCCAGCCCGGCCAGGCCCGGTTCGACGGAGGCGTCCAGACCGAGCGCGACCGCCGTCTCCGTGCAGCGCACACTGGCGGAGCTGACCGCGCGTCCTGCGCCGGGCAGGGAGAGCCGCACCGCCCCCGGGTCCTCGATCGAGTCACCGTCGTCGAAGCGGGCCCGCCGCAGCGAGGGGGTGATCGCCGGGGCGATGAGGATGACTCGGCTGGTCACGGGGGTGTTCCTCCTACGTCGCACAACGAACGCGCACACCGGGCCCGCACGACGGTACGCGCCCCACGGACACACTCCCGCCTCCGCACCCGCCCCCGCACTCGCCTCCGCCCCCGACCCGCACTCGCCCCGGCGTCCGGATGCGGCTCCGCCTCTCGTCCAGGCCCGGTATCCGGCTTCGACCAGTTCGGTACCGGAGAACGCCGGCAGCGACTTGCCGCTCCCGAAGGAGGCGGAGACCGCCGGAAGCCGGTCGGTGGGCAGGAGGGCGTGATCACCTGCGTCGCCCTGGACCGCGCCGGGAGCCGATGAGCGGCCGGTTGTCAGTGCCGGCTGACACACTTTTCGACGTGGACACCCAACGCCGAGAACTGGCCGCACGCTTCGTGGAGGCGCACCGCGAGGGCTGCTTCCTGCTCCCCAACGCCTGGGACGCGGGCAGCGCCCGCGTGCTGGAGGCCGTCGGCTTCCCGGCCGTGGCCACCACCAGCGCGGGCATCGCCTTCTCCCTGGGCCGCCCCGATCACGACTACGGCGGCGGCCGGGTGGACCGGGCGACCATGATGGGCCGGATCCGTGAGATCGCCGCCGAGGTGCGCGTCCCGGTGAGCGCGGACCTGGAGGACGGCTTCGGCGAGTCCCCCGAGGCCGTGGCCGAGACGGTCTCGGCGGCGCTCGCGGCCGGAGCGGCGGGCGGCAACATCGAGGACTTCACGGGCGACCGCTCCCGGCCGCTGCACGACCCGGAACTCTCGGCGGACCGCATCCGTGCCGCACGCCAGGCGGTCGACGCGGCCGGTGAGCCGTTCGTCCTGGTCGGCCGCACCGACGTGCTGCTGACCGGCGGTCCGCTGGCGGAGGCTGTCCGCCGGGCCAACTCCTTCCTCGCGGCGGGCGCGGACTGCGCGTTCGTGCCGGGCGCGGCCGACGCGGAGACCATCGGCACGCTGGTGAAGGAGATCGACGGGCCGCTGAACGTGGTCATGGGGCTGACGGGCGGCGCCCTGTCACTGGCCGACCTGCGCGAACTCGGGGTGCGCCGGGTCACGGTGGGCGGCAGCATCGCGCGGGCGATGTACGCGCAACTCCTCGGCGCGGCCCGGGAACTGGTGGACCGGGGGACCTTCTCCTACGCCGAGAACCAGATCTCGCAGACGGATCTCAACGACCTCTTCCGGAGGTGAGGCACCACCTTTTTCGGTGGTGAGGCACGACCTCTTCCGGAGGTGAGGAGGGAGACCGGCAGGGTCGGAGCGCAGGCTGCGGTCAGCCGGTCAGCCGGTCAGCCGGTCAGCCGGTCAGCCGGTCGGGCGCCGACCATGTCAGGTCGGCCTAGGCGGCGTTCACGCGACCCCGCCGACCCCGCCGACCCCGCCGATCCCGCCGACCCCGGCATCCCCGAGCGGGCCCGGGGCACCGTCGTCCGCGCCGGGTTCGCCCTTGGAGAGCCTGGTGCGGTCTCCCGGTCCGACCGTACGACGGGCTTGATAGCCTCGGTGAGCCAGTCGAGCCACACCCGAGGCCAGGGAATCCGGTGCGAATCCGGAACTGACGCGCAGCGGTGAGGGGGACGGGCGGGGCACGCTAGCCACTGGGAGACCGGGAAGGCGCCCCGGCCGGACGAACCCGAGTCCGAAGACCTGCTGGCACCTTCGCGCCCCGGCGCGCAGGGACGTCCGTAGGCCAGGCTCCGCGTACGAGCCCCGACCCCAGAGGCATGCCCGTGCTCAGCACCCCCGCCCCGCTCCGCATCCCCACGCTCCTCCTCGCGTCCGCCCTCCTGCTCACCGCCTGCGGCGGCACCGGGAGCGGCGCCGCCACCGAGACGTCTGCCGCCGCGGGCTATCCGGTGACCCTCCACAACTGCGGCCACGCGGTCACCCTCAAGTCGGCGCCGAAGCGGGCCGTCTCCCTCAACCAGGGCACCACGGAGATCCTGCTCTCCCTCGGACTCGCCGACCGCATGGCCGGCACGGCCACCTGGACCGACCCGGTGATGAAGGGCCTGGAGAAGGCCAACGCGTCCGTTCCCCGCCTCGCCGACAACAACCCCTCCTTCGAGAAGGTGCTGGACGCCGAACCCGACTTCGTCACCGCCTCGTTCGTCTCCACCCTCGGCAAGGGCGGGGTCGCCACCCGCGAGCAGTTCGAGAAGCTCGGCGTGCCCACGTACGTCTCGCCGTCCGACTGCTCCGCGGGCAAGGACAACGACAGCGGCGGCGACGGATCGCGCGGCGAACCGCTCACCCTCGACGCCGTCTACGGCGAGATACGCGACCTGGCCCGCGCGTTCGGCGTCGAGGAGCGCGGCACCGAACTCGTCGCCTCGCTGAAGAAGCGGGTGCGCGCGGCCACCGCCGGACTGCACGCCTCGGACGTGTCCCTGATGTACTGGTTCGCCAACTCCCAGTCGCCCTACCTGGCCGGCTGCTGCGGCGCGCCCGGCGCCATCACCCGGGCGGTCGGCGCGCAGAACGCCTTCGCCGACACCCACGACGAATGGCCCCAGGTCAACTGGGAGACGGTCGCCGACCGCGACCCCGACATCATCGTGATCGGCGACCTGACCCGCAAGCAGCAGACCGCCGAGACCGCCGCGGCCAAGATCCGCTTCCTGGAGTCCAACCCCGCCACCCGCAATCTGACCGCCGTGAAGAAGAAGCGGTACGTCCTGCTGAGCGGGCAGGCGATGAACCCGTCCATCCGCACCATCGAGGGGATCGAGAAGGTCGCGGCCGGTCTGCGTGACTTCGGGTTCGCCAAGTGAGCGTCCGCTCGCTGCTGTTGACGGGCGGGGGCCTGGCCGCGCTGCTCGTGTCGGTCGCCGTGGCCGTGACGATCGGCCCCGCCGACATCTCCACCGGTGACGTCTGGGCCTCCGTCGCGGCCCATCTCGGCCTCGGCGAGAGCGGGCTGGCGCCGCTGCGGGACGGCATCGTGTGGGACCTGCGGATGCCGCGCACACTGCTGGCCGCCGTGTGCGGGGCCGGACTCGCCGTCTGCGGCGCGGTCATGCAGTCGCTGCTGCGCAACCCGCTCGCCGACCCCTTCGTGCTCGGGGTCTCCTCCGGCGCGTCCACCGGCGCGGTCGCCGTGGTCGTGCTCGGCGTCGGCGGGGGAGCGGTGTCCCTGTCGGCGGGCGCCTTCGTCGGCGCGCTGCTCTCCTTCGGCCTGGTGCTGCTGCTCAGCCACACCCTCGGCCCCAGCACCGACCGGGTCGTCCTGTCCGGGGTCGCGGCCATGCAGCTGTTCTCCGCGCTGACCTCGTTCACCGTGCTCACCTCGGCGGACGCGGAGACCACCCGGGGCGTGCTGTTCTGGCTGCTCGGCTCGCTCAGCGGCGCCGACTGGGGACAGGTGCTGCTCTGCGCGGGCGTCCTGGCGGCCGTCCTCGTCGTCTGCCTCGGGTACGCCCGCACCCTCGACGCGTTCGCCTTCGGGGACGAGGCCGCCGCCGGGCTCGGGGTCCGGGTCGCCCGCACCCGTCTGGTCCTGCTCTGCGCGACCGCGCTGCTCACCGCCGCCCTGGTCAGCTGCGCGGGCGCGATCGGCTTCGTCGGCCTGGTCCTGCCGCACGCCACCCGCGCCCTCACCGGCTCCGGGCACGCCCGGCTGCTGCCGGTCACCGCGCTGACCGGTGCCGTCTTCCTGGTCTGGGTGGACACCCTCGCCCGGACCGTCCTCGACCCGCAGGAGGTCCCGGTGGGCGTGGTGACGTCCCTCATCGGCGTGCCGGCCTTCGTGGCCGTGCTGCACCGCGGCCGGAGCAGGGCATGACCAGCCTGGAGGCGGACCGCGTCGGACGCCGTATCGGCGACCGGGTCGTCGTCGACGACGTCACCCTCATCCTGCGCCCCGGTGAGACCGTCGGCCTGCTCGGCCCGAACGGCTCGGGGAAGTCCACGCTGATCAGGCTGCTGTCCGGGGTCCTCGCCCCCACCGCCGGAGTCGTGTCCCTGGACGGCCGCCCGCTCGCCGAGGCCGGCCGCCGCGCCACCGCCCGCCGGGTCGCCACCGTCGACCAGCACGCCCACACCCAGACCGAACTCACCGTCCGGGACGTCGTCGCCCTCGGCCGTGTCCCGCACCGCCGCGCCTGGACGCCCCCGACGGCGGCCGACGCGGCGGCCGTCGCCGAGGCGCTCGCGCGCACCGGGCTGACCGACCGGGCCGGCCAGTCCTGGCACACCCTCTCCGGCGGCGAACGCCAGCGCACCCAGATCGCCCGTGCCCTCGCCCAGGAACCCCGCGAGCTCCTGCTCGACGAACCCACCAACCACCTCGACATCCAGCACCAGCTCGACCTGCTGGAACTCGTCGCGAGCCTGCCGGTCACCACCGTGATCGCCCTGCACGACCTGAACCTCGCCGCGATGTACTGCGACCGCCTGCTCGTGCTGCGCGAGGGCCGCGCGGTCACGGAGGGCACCCCCGCCGAGGTGCTCACGCCCGCCCTCGTCGAACAGGTCTACGGCGTCCGCGCCGAGGTCACCCACGGCCCCGGCCACCCCGTGATCCGCTTTCTCCGCCCCGCGAACCGGGACGGGTCCCCGTGCGAGAGGAGTACGACGAGCGATGCCCCGACGCCCGACTGAGGAGGACCCCCTCGGGCACCCCTCCGGCCGCTCGGCACCGTGCCGGATCGTGGTCTGCCGCGACTGCTGCTGCGGAACCCCGAAGGTCACCGGGGTCGATCACGAGCGGCAGACCGCGCGCCTGGCGGAGAGCGCCCCCGTGCGCGTCTCGGACTGTCTCGACGTGTGCGAGCACGCCAACGTGGTCGTCGTCCAGCCCTCCGCCGCCGCGCGCGCCGCGGGCGCCCGCCCGGTCTGGCTCGGCCTCGTCAACGACCCCGACGCCACCGAGGACATCGCCGCCTGGGTCCGGGCCGGCGGCCCCGGTGTCGCCCCCTGCCCCGACATCCTCGACCTGTACGTCTTCACCCCGCCGCGCAGAGCCCGCTGAGCCGGGGACACCGGTCCGAGACGGACCCCCGTTCACGACCGCCTACCCTTGATGCATGACCAGCAGCAGTGACCGGAGCCTCGCAGTGGACGTTCAGGGATCCAAGACCTACGAAGTGCGCACCTACGGGTGCCAGATGAACGTCCACGACTCCGAGCGATTGTCCGGGCTGCTGGAGGAGGCCGGGTACGTGCGCGCGCCCGAGGGCTCCGACGGGGACGCGGACGTGGTGGTGTTCAACACGTGCGCCGTCCGGGAGAACGCCGACAACCGGCTCTACGGCAACCTCGGCCGGCTGGCGTCGAAGAAGGCGAGCCGGCCCGGTGGCATGCAGATCGCGGTCGGCGGCTGTCTGGCCCAGAAGGACCGCGACACCATCGTGACCAAGGCCCCCTGGGTCGACGTCGTCTTCGGCACGCACAACATCGGCAAGCTGCCGGTGCTGCTGGAGCGCGCGCGGATCCAGGAAGAGGCCCAGGTCGAGATCGCCGAGTCGCTGGAGGCGTTCCCCTCCACCCTGCCGACCCGGCGCGAGAGCGCCTACGCGGCCTGGGTGTCGGTCTCCGTCGGCTGCAACAACACCTGCACCTTCTGCATCGTCCCGGCCCTGCGCGGCAAGGAGAAGGACCGCCGTACCGGCGACATCCTCGCCGAGATCGAGGCGCTGGTCGCCGAGGGCGTCTGCGAGATCACCCTCCTCGGCCAGAACGTCAACGCCTACGGCTCCGACATCGGCGACCGCGAGGCGTTCGGCAAGCTGCTGCGGGCCTGCGGGAACATCGAGGGACTGGAGCGGGTGCGGTTCACCTCCCCGCACCCCCGTGACTTCACCGACGACGTGATCGCGGCGATGGCCGAGACGCCGAACGTGATGCCCCAGCTGCACATGCCGCTCCAGTCCGGCTCGGACACCGTGCTCAAGGCGATGCGCCGGTCCTACCGGCAGGACCGCTACCTCGGGATCATCGAGAAGGTCCGGGCCGCCATCCCGCACGCCGCGATCACCACCGACATCATCGTGGGCTTCCCCGGCGAGACCGAGGAGGACTTCGAGCAGACGATGCACGTGGTCCGCGAGGCCCGCTTCACCCAGGCCTTCACGTTCCAGTACTCCAAGCGGCCCGGCACCCCGGCCGCGACCATGGAGAACCAGATCTCCAAGGAGGTCGTCCAGGCGCGCTACGAGCGTCTCGTCGCCCTCCAGGAGGAGATCTCCTGGGACGAGAACAAGAAGCAGGTCGGCCGCACCCTGGAGCTGATGGTCGCGGAGGGCGAGGGCCGCAAGGACGGCGCCACCCACCGCCTCTCCGGCCGCGCCCCCGACAACCGCCTCGTCCACTTCACCAAGCCGGAGCAGGAGGTCCGCCCCGGCGACGTCGTCACGGTCGAGATCACCTACGCCGCCCCGCACCACCTCCTCGCCGAGGGCGCCGTCCTCGACGTGCGCCGCACGCGCGCGGGCGACGCCTGGGAGAAGCGCACGGCGGAGAAGACCGCCAAGCCGGCCGGCGTCCTCCTGGGCCTCCCCAAGATCGGCGTCCCGGCCCCCCTCCCGGCAACGACGAGCGCCTGCACGGCCCACTGACCGCACGACGCACGCCACACCCCGCCCGAGGGCCCCGACGGCGAGCACCGGCGAAGGCCCGTGGCCCGCAACGGGTGCCGCGCGCTTCACACCGGCCGTCCGTGGCGACTGCGCATGCCGGGTGAGGCAGGGGCGGCAACGTGGTGTGCCCTGCGTCCCGGGTGGTGTGCTCTGCGTCCCGGGTGGTGCGCCCCGTGCCTCGCGTCGGTCGGGACGTGGTGGGGCGGGGGGTCGCAGTAGGCTGCCGATCATGCTTGTCGCCGCCGCTGTGTGTCCCTGCCCGCCCGTCCTCGTCCCGGAGGTCGCGGCGGGTGCCGCCGCCGAGCTGGATGCCGCGCGTGCCGCCTGCACGGACGCGCTCGGTGTGCTCGCCGCCGCCCGGCCCGACCTGCTGGTCGTCGTCGGGCCCGCCGAGCGGGCCGCGCGGGGCGTGTTCCCGCAGGGCAGCCGGGGGACCTTCCGCGGCTTCGGCGTGGCTGCCGACGTACGGCTCGGTGGTGGCGGCGACGGTGCGGACGAGGGGCGGGCGTTGCCTGCCTCGCTCGCCGTCGGCGCCTGGCTGCTGGAGAGGACCGACTGGGTCGGCGCCCCCGTCGAGGGGCTCGGGGTGGGCGATGATCTGGCACCCGAGCGGTGCGCCGAGGCCGGACGGGAGATCGCCGGCCGGGCCGCCCGGGTCGCGCTGCTGGTGATGGGCGACGCCAGCGCCTGCCGCACCCTCAAGGCCCCCGGCTACCTGGACGAGCGGGCGGCCCCCTTCGACGCCGGGGTCGCCCGTGCGCTCGGCGCCGCCGACCTGGCCGCGCTCGGCGGCCTCGACCCGGAGCTGGCGCGGGAGCTCAAGGCCGCCGGCCGCGCCCCCTGGCAGATCCTGGCCGGCGCGGCCGAGGACGCGGACCTCGCCGGCGCCCTGCTCTACGAGGACGCCCCGTACGGCGTCGGCTACCTCGTGGCGGCCTGGTCCTGACCGGAGGACGGCGGACGGCCGGGAGTCCGGTGACTCTCGGCCGTCCGCCGATCTCCGTGGTCCGTCCCGCTCAGGAAGCCGGCGGGGGACCCTCCGGCCGGGTCGGGGTGGTGCGGTCGGTCGGCTCGGCGCCACCCATGGCGTCCGGGTGCACGAACCGGTCCATGGCTCCCTTGGCCTTGCCCGTACCCGTGTGGATCTTGTCGCTGTACTTGCCCTTGGTCTTCTCGTCGACGACCCGCGCGGCCTTGTCGATGCCGTGCTGGAGCTTGTCGAACTTGTCCTCGTGCTGCTGCGCGAGGTGAGAGGCCTTGTCCTTGGCCGGGGCGAGCTTGGCCTTCAAACTGTCCAGAAGACGCATGGTCCACCTTCCCTCGTGGGCCGTCATGTGCGGGCGTTCTCACCGGCCTCGTTGTCGGCGGCCTCCTTGGCCGACTGCTGCCTGGGGATCTCGGTGCTCTCACCGGCGGCGACCGCGGCGGGCCTCGTCTCCGTCGTCGTGGCCGCGCCGTCTCCGCCGTCCTCGCCGGCCCCGGAACCGGCCGGCCCGGTGCCGTCCGGCTGGTGGCCCTCCGGCCCGGTGGTGACCGGCGCCTCGACGCTCGGCGCCTCGACGTCCGGCTCCTCCGTCGGCTTCGGCTTCCTCCCGAGGAATCGTGCAAAAACGCCCATATCCACTCCATACGTTACTCGTGCGGGCGAAATCCCGCGTCACCCGGTGCGTCCGTCTGCGTCACGCGGGTCACCGCCTCCCGGCGGTCGCGGCCGGGATCTCGCAACGGGCAACGAAGCCGGACACGGGGCCGTCACGTAACTCGTTCGAGACCCGCTTCCGAGGTTTGCGAGACTGGTGCGGTGAGCAGTGAACCCCTCGCCCCCCGTGTCATCGCCGTCGTCGGTCCCACCGCGGCCGGAAAGTCCGACCTCGGCGTCCACCTGGCCAAACGGCTCGGCGGCGAGGTCGTCAACGCCGACTCCATGCAGCTGTACCGGGGGATGGACATCGGCACCGCCAAGCTGACGCCCGACGAGCGGGACGGCGTGCCGCACCACCTGCTCGACATCTGGGACGTCACCGTCACCGCCTCCGTCGCCGAGTACCAGCGGCTCGCCCGCGCCCGCATCGACGCCCTGCTCGCCGAGGGTCGCTGGCCGATCCTGGTCGGCGGCTCCGGGCTCTACGTCCGCGGCGCCGTCGACAACCTGGAGTTCCCCGGCACCGACCCCGAGGTCAGGGCCCGTCTGGAGGAGGAACTCGCGCTGCGCGGCTCGGGCGCCCTGCACGCCCGGCTGGCCGCCGCCGACCCCGAGGCCGGCCGTGCCATCCTGCCCAGCAACGGCCGCCGTATCGTCCGCGCCCTAGAAGTGATCGAGATCACCGGCCAGCCCTTCACGGCCAACCTCCCCGGCCACGACTCGGTGTACGACACCGTCCAGATCGGCGTCGACGTGGCCCGCCCCGAACTCGACGAGCGCATCGCGCTGCGCGTCGACCGGATGTGGGAGGCCGGTCTCGTGGACGAGGTGCGTGCACTGGAGGCGCACGGGTTGCGCGAGGGCCGCACGGCGGCGCGCGCCCTCGGCTACCAGCAGGTCCTCGCGGCGCTCGCCGGGGAGTGCACGGAAGCGGAGGCGCGGACCGAGACCGTACGTGCCACCAAGCGCTTCGCGCGCCGTCAGGATTCGTGGTTCAGGCGCGACCCGCGGGTGCACTGGTTGAGTGGGGCCGCGGCGGACCGCGAGGAACTTCCGCGGCTGGCCCTGGCGTTGGTCGAACGACCGGTCACAGCCTGATCACGTCATGGCATCGGGATGCGCCACCGGTCATCCCGGCCTCCGGTGCCGTGCCATCATCGAGCTTCGATCGCAAGTGGAGTCCTAGGTTGGGAGGGCGCGTGGCGATGGAGGCCGGCCCTCGCGACACCGCACAAGACACCGAGCACGTCGCCCTCGAACCGGACGAGTCCGAGGAGGCCGACGGGCGGCTCTCGCCGGACGGCCCGGACGACGACACGGTGGGCGGGGTGACCGCCGACGGCCCCGAGCCGGAGGAGATGTTCGCGAGCGGCCCCGAGGTCGAGGTCGAACTCCGTCCGCAGCGCCGCCTGCGTCTGTGGCAGCTCGCCCCCATCGTGGCCCTGGCCGCGGTCGGCTCCCTGATGTTCGCCTTCCCGCTCGCCTTCGACTTCGGCGACAGCGGCGCGGTCATCGCGATGCTGGGCCTCCTCATCTGCTCCTGTGCCGCGGGCTGGGGCATGATGGCGGCCCGCAGGGTCGGCTACACGCTGCCGGGCTTCCCGCCGAAGGGCGCGGGCCGCAGGCCCGACTGGCGCGTGGTGATCGGTTACGTGGCCCTGGTGGCGATCGTGGTCGTCCTGGCCGTCTGGCGCGTGGCAAGACTGCGCTGAGAGGCGCCCCGAGCCGACCTGCGCCCCTTCACCGGCGCGGCCGGACCGCCGCGCGCCCCCTCCCGTACCCTCGAAGGATGAGCATCCCCTTCCTCAAGGGCCACGGCACCGAGAACGACTTCGTGATCGTCCCCGACCCCGGCAACGCCCTCGACCTCACCCCGGCCGCCGTGGCCGCCCTCTGCGACCGCCGCGCGGGCGTCGGCGCCGACGGCGTGCTGCACGTCGTGCGGTCCGCCGCGCATCCCGAGGCCAAGGGGATGGCCGCCGAAGCGGAGTGGTTCATGGACTACCGCAACGGCGACGGCTCGATCGCCGAGATGTGCGGCAACGGCGTCCGCGTCTTCGCCCGCTACCTCCAGCACGCCGGCCACGCCACGGAGGGCGACCTCGCCGTCGCCACCCGCGGCGGCGTCAAGGCCGTCCACATCGACAAGGCCGGCGACATCACCGTCGGCATGGGCCGCGCCCGACTCCCCGAGGGTGACGTCACCGTGAGCGTCGGCGAGCGCAGCTGGCCCGCCCGGAACGTGAACATGGGCAACCCGCACGCCGTCGCCTTCGTCGAGGACCTCACCGACGCCGGCGACCTCCACACCCCGCCCCCTTTCAGCCCTCCGTCGGCCTACCCGGACGGGGTCAACGTCGAGTTCGTCGTCGACCGCGGCCCCCGTCACGTCGCGATGCGCGTCCACGAGCGCGGCTCCGGCGAGACCCGCTCCTGCGGCACCGGCGCCTGCGCGGTCGCCGTGGCCGCCGCCCGGCGCGACGGAGCCGACCCCGCGGCCACCGGCACCCCGGCGACCTACACCGTGGACGTGCCCGGCGGACGGCTCGTCATCACCGAACGACCCGACGGCGAGATCGAGATGACCGGTCCCGCCGTGATCGTGGCCGAGGGCGAGCTCGATGCCGAGTGGCTGGAAAACGCCGTCCGTTGAGCCGACCGTACGTCGCGAACCGTGGTCCGGGGGGTCGTGCAACACCCGGATCCACGGCCCGCGTTGCCTGCTGTGGCGAGAAACACCGGTCACCCGCTGAACAGGTGGCGCAAAATCGTAAACCTTTGGAGCGTCGCTCGAATGGGTGATCCGTTTCACGCTCGGCCGGAGGCGGTCAATCGGGCGTGATGGGCTCGATAGCATCAAGCACCGGCACGGACGGGGGAACGTCGCCAATCCCTGAGCCGCGTATGCCCTGGGGCCCCGTCCGCCGGTACACGAGCCGGAGGTGCCCATGAGTGCGGAGGCCACGAACCCTGCGACGCCCGGACCTGTAGTGCCCTCAGCGGCCCGCAGGAAGGCCCGCCCCCGGATCGACCTGCGCAGGCTCGGCCGGGCCGCGTTGCTCGGCAACGCCGCGCGCGGGAAGCTCCCCGACGCCATCGGCCACGTCGCCGAGGCGCACCGCGCCCACTACCCCGACGCCGACCTCGAACCGCTGCGCCGCGCCTATGTGCTGGCCGAGTCCTCGCACCGCGGCCAGATGCGCAAGAGCGGCGAGCCGTACATCACGCATCCCCTCGCGGTCACCCTGATCCTCGCCGAACTCGGCGCCGAGACCACGACCCTGACGGCGTCCCTGCTCCACGACACCGTCGAGGACACCGATGTGACGCTCGACCAGGTCCGGGAACAGTTCGGCGAGGAGGTCCGTTATCTGGTCGACGGGGTGACGAAACTCGAGAAGGTCGACTACGGGGCCGCCGCCGAACCCGAGACGTTCCGGAAGATGCTCGTCGCCACCGGCAGCGACGTCCGTGTGATGTCGATCAAGCTCGCCGACCGCCTGCACAACATGCGCACCCTCGGCGTGATGCGCCCCGAGAAACAGGAGCGCATCGCCAAGGTCACCCGCGACGTCCTCATCCCGCTCGCCGAACGCCTGGGCGTGCAGGCCCTGAAGACCGAGCTGGAGGACCTCGTCTTCGCCATCCTCCACCCGGAGGAGTACCGGCACACCCGCGAGCTGATCGCGGGCAACGCGGCGCGCGCCGACGACCCCCTCGCCGAGATCGCCGACGAGGTGCGCGGGGTGCTGCGCGAGGCCGACATCCCGGCCGAGGTCCTCATCCGGCCCCGGCACTTCGTCTCCGTCCACCGTGTCGGCCGCAAACGCGGCGAACTGCGCGGCGCCGACTTCGGCCGGCTCCTGGTGCTGGTCAACGAGGACGCGGACTGTTACGCCGTCCTCGGCGAGCTGCACACCTGTCTGACCCCGGTGGTCTCCGAGTTCAAGGACTTCATCGCCGTACCGAAGTTCAACCTGTACCAGTCGCTGCACACCGCGGTGGCGCGCGCCGACGGCCAGGTGGCCGAGGTCCTCATCCGCACCCACCAGATGCACAAGGTCGCCGAGGCCGGAGTCGTCGCCCTCGGCAACCCCTACGCCCAGGCCGCCGACGCCCCCGCCGCCGACGACACGGCCGACGGCGAGCGCGCCGACCCCACCCGGCCCGGCTGGCTCTCCCGCCTCCTCGACTGGCAGAAGGCCGCGCCCGACACCGACACCTTCTGGTCCACCCTGCGCGAGGACCTCGCCCAGGACCGCGAGATCACCGTCTTCCGCCCCGACGGCGGCACCCTCGGCCTCCCCGAGGGCGCCACCTGCGTCGACGCCGCCTACGCCCAGTACGGCGAGGACGCGCACGCCTGTATCGGCGCCCGCGTCAACGGCCGCCTCGCCACCCTCAGCACGGTCCTGAAGGACGGCGACACCGTCCAGCTGCTGATGGGCCAGGACCCCGCCTCCGAGCCCTCCAGGGAGTGGCTGGAGCACGCCCACACGCCCGCCGCGCGCATCGCCATCCAGCGCTGGCTCGCCACCCACCCGGACAGTGCTGAGGAGCCCCAGGCCCCCGCCGCCGTCCCCACCCGCCCCACCCCGGAGGCCCCGGCGCTCGCCGTCCGCACCGACGGCGCCGTGGTCGCCGACCGGCCCGACGCGACCGTACGGCTGGCCGGCTGCTGCACCCCCGTACCCCCCGACGAGGTCGCCGGCTTCGCCGTCCGCGGGGGAGTGGTCACCGTGCACCGCGTGGAGTGCGCCGCGGTCGCCCACATGAAGAGCACCGGACGCCCCGAGGTCTCCGTGAGCTGGGGCGACAGCACCGCCTGCCGGGTCACCCTGGTCGCCGAATCGTTCGGCCGTCCGCATCTGCTCGCCGACCTCACCGAGGCCATGGCCCAGGAGGGCGCCGAGATCGTCTCGGCCACCGTGGAACCGCCCAGTCAGCAGCGCGTCCGCCACACCTACACGGTCGAACTGCCCGACGCGGCCCACCTGCCGGACCTGATGCGCGCGATGCGCAACGTGCCGGGTGTGTACGACGTCGGCCGGGCGCAACATCAGTGAAGTACCCGTTCGAGTGGATTGAGTGCGAGTCGTCCCCCTGAGCCGGGGGTGCACTGGTAGCGGTGGTCCATGCCGCTCACCCTCCGCACCCGCCCGCTCGCGGGACGCATCCGCCCGCCGAAGAGGTGCGGCCGCCAGCCCCGGCGCTGGAAGGCCGCACTCCTCGCCTCCGCAGTCTCCGTCGCCCTGCTCGGCGCCAGTGCCCCGCCGGCCCCGCTGGGCATCGGCGACCGGCTCTTCCCGTACCTCGGCAACCCGGGCTACGACGTGGCGTCGTACGACCTCTCCCTCACCTACTCCGGCAGCAACGACAAGCCGCTCCAGGCCGTCACCACCATCGATGCCTGGACGACCGCCGACCTGGACCGGCTCAACCTCGACTTCGCGCACGGCAAGGTCGAGTCCGTCGAGGTCGACGGCCGTCCCGCCGCCTTCGCCGGGGCCGGCGAGGACCTGGTCGTCACCCCCGACGAGCCGCTGCGGCTGGGCAGCTGGACCCGGATCACCGTGCGGCACACCAGCGACCCGGTGCCCGCCAAGGGCCAGGACGGCGGCTGGGTGCGCACCACGGACGGGCTCGCGATGGCCAACCAGGCCGACGCCGCCCACCTGGTCTTCCCGTGCAACGACCACCCCTCCGACAAGGCGATGTTCACCTTCCACGTGACCGCCCCCAACGGCTACACCGTCGTCGCCAACGGGCTGCCCACCGAGACCACCCGGATCGGCCGCACGACCACCTGGACCTACCGCACCCAGCACCCCATGGCCACCGAGCTGGCCCAGGTCTCCATCGGCCGCTCCGCCGTACTGCACCGCAAGGGGCCGCACGGGCTGCCCGTCCGGGACGTCGTCCCCAGCGCCGACGCCAAGGCCCTCGAACCCTGGCTGGCCAAGACCCCGGACCAGATCGCCTGGATGGAGAGCAAGGTCGGGGTGTTCCCGTTCGAGACCTACGGCGTGCTCATGGCCCAGGCGTCCACCGGCTTCGAGCTGGAGACCCAGACCCTCTCCCTCTTCGAGAAGGGCCTGTTCACCGAGCCCGCGTACCCCAAGTGGTACATCGAGTCGATCATGGTGCACGAGCTGTCCCACCAGTGGTTCGGCGACAGCGTCAGCCCGCGCGTCTGGTCCGACGTCTGGCTGAACGAGGGCCACGCCACCTGGTACGAGGAGCTGTACGCGGAGGAGAAGGGCAAGCAGCCCATGATCAACCGCATGAAGGCCGCCTACGGAGCCTCCGACCGCTGGCGCGCCGCCGGCGGACCGCCCGCCCGGCCCAAGGTCCCCGAACCCGGCCAGAAGATCGGCATCTTCCGCCCGAACATCTACGACGGCGCCGCCCTCGCCCTCTACGCCCTGCGCCAGGAGATCGGCAAGCCCGCCTTCGAGCGCCTGGAGCGGATCTGGGTCCAGCGCCACCGGGACGCCACCGCCACCACGTCCGACTACGTCCGGCTCGCCTCCGCCGTCGCCGGCCGCGACCTCACCGGCTTCTTCGACGCCTGGCTGTACGGCGCGAAGACCCCGCCGATGCCCGGCCACCCCGACTGGAAGCAGGCCCCGGCGCCGGCCAAGCAGTCCCACCGGTGACGACAGGGCGGCCCCTGCGATAACACGGTGCCGGGACGGGGCGTACCGTGCGACCATCGTGTCGTCGGCGCGCACGGGTCGCGGGGAATCCTCCGGGGTACTCGTACGTTGACAGAGCAGCGGGACGACACCCGCCGGCACCGGCACCCCATCGACGCGAAGGACCCAATGACCTCCTCTTCTTCCGCTTCCCAGGACAACAGGCGCCTCGCGCACGACTACCCCGACGGTCTTCGGGCCGATGCCCTGATGGAAGAGGACGTCGCCTGGAGCCACGAGATCGACGGAGAGCGGGACGGCGACCAGTTCGACCGCTCCGAGCGCGCGGCCCTGCGCCGCGTGGTCGGCCTCTCCACCGAGCTCGAGGACGTCACCGAGGTCGAGTACCGGCAGCTCCGTCTGGAGCGGGTCGTGCTGGTCGGGGTGTGGACCTCGGGCACCGTGCAGGACGCGGACAACTCCCTCGCGGAGCTGGCCGCCCTCGCCGAGACCGCGGGCGCCCTCGTACTCGACGGCGTCATCCAGCGCCGCGACAAGCCCGACGCGGCCACCTACATCGGCTCCGGCAAGGCCCTGGAGCTGCGCGACATCGTCGTCGAGACCGGCGCCGACACCGTCATCTGCGACGGTGAGCTGAGCCCGGGCCAGCTGATCCAGCTGGAGGACGTCGTCAAGGTCAAGGTCGTCGACCGGACCGCCCTCATCCTGGACATCTTCGCCCAGCACGCCAAGTCCCGGGAGGGCAAGGCACAGGTCGCGCTCGCGCAGATGCAGTACATGCTGCCGCGACTGCGCGGCTGGGGTCAGTCGCTGTCCCGTCAGATGGGCGGCGGCAAGGGCGGCGGCCTCGCCACCCGTGGTCCCGGTGAGACCAAGATCGAGACGGACCGGCGCCGGATCCGCGAGAAGATGGCGAAGATGCGCCGGGAGATCGCGGAGATGAAGACCGGCCGCGAGATCAAGCGCCAGGAGCGCCGCCGCAACAAGGTGCCGTCCGTCGCCATCGCGGGCTACACCAACGCCGGCAAGTCCTCCCTGCTCAACCGCCTCACCGGCGCCGGTGTCCTGGTCGAGAACGCCCTGTTCGCGACCCTGGACCCGACGGTCCGCAGGGCGGAGACCCCGAGCGGCCGCCTCTACACCCTGGCGGACACCGTCGGCTTCGTCCGGCACCTGCCCCACCACCTGGTCGAGGCGTTCCGCTCCACCATGGAGGAGGTCGGCGACTCCGACCTGATCCTGCACGTGGTCGACGGCTCGCACCCGGTCCCGGAGGAGCAGCTCGCCGCCGTGCGCGAGGTGATCAGGGACGTCGGCGCCACCGACGTACCCGAGATCGTCGTGATCAACAAGGCGGACGCGGCGGACCCGCTGGTCCTCCAGCGCCTGCTGCGCAACGAGAAGCGTTCCCTCGCCGTCTCGGCCCGCACCGGCCAGGGCATCCAGGAACTGCTGGCCCTGATCGACAACGACCTGCCCCGCCCGGCGGTCGAGATCGAGGCCTTGGTCCCCTACACCCACGGCAAGCTCGTCGCCCGCGCCCACAACGAGGGCGAGGTGCTGTCGGAGGAACACACCGCCGAGGGCACGCTCCTCAAGGTCCGCGTCCACGAGGAACTGGCGGCCGAACTGGCGCCGTATGTTCCGGCGCCGACTGTGTGACGCCTGGCGCAGGTGAAGGCCCCGCTCCCTTTCGAGGGAGCGGGGCCATCACCTTCAGCTACCGAGGGGCGCTGGGTCGCCGCATGGCTGGATCAGCCGCCCTCACTGATCGGCGAACTTCTCGCTGACCGCCTCGTACACACCCTTCGCCACCGCACCGAACCGCGGTCCGGCCAGCCACCCCGAACTCACCGGGCCGATCGACGTGTTGGACACCAGCGCCGACTTGCCGTCGGAGCCCGTCTCCACCCAGCCGCCTCCCGACGCACCGCCGGTCATCGTGCAGCCGATCCGGTACATGGTCGGCGCCGACGTGTCGATCGACAGCCGTCCCGGCTTGTCCGCGCACTGGTACAGCAACGACCCGTCGTACGGTTTCGCCGCCGGGTACCCCGTGGCCGTGATGCTGGACACCTTCGGCACGGCCGGGGCGTCGAAGTTCACCGGCAGCGCCGAACCGACCGTCTCCTCCAGGGACTTGCCGCCGCTGCCCTGCTCCGGGGTCACATGGATCACGGCGTAGTCGTACGACGCGCCGTCACCCCCCGTCTCCCCGCCCTGGTCGATCCACTGCTGCGAGGTCATCGCCCCGTCACCCCACCACACGCCGTAGGGTGCGATCTGCGAACGGGTGGCGCCCGCCAGCGCGGACCCGGTCAGCCCCTGGTCGTTGTACGACGGCACGAACGCGATGTTGCGGTACCAGCCGCCGCTCTTGCCGGCGTGCACGCAGTGGCCCGCCGTCCACACCAGGTTGGACTTGCCCGGGTGCGCGGGGTCCTCGACGACCGTCGCCGAGCAGACCATCGTGCCCTCGGGGGAGTCGAAGAACACCTTCCCGGACGTGGCCGCGCTGGAGTGGTACGCCGGCCGCACCGCCTTCGCCCGGACCGGGTCCGGCGTCGGGTCGGTCACCCCCTGGTCACCGGAGATGTCGTTGGCGTCGACGCCCTTGTCCTTGTCCGGGTCGTCGGCGTCCCGCATCCGGTCCGGGTTCCACAGCCCCTTGATGATCGGGTTGATGAAGTCGTCGGCCTCGCGCAGCCAGTCGTCCTTGTCCCAGTTCTTCCAGGCGCCGTGCTTCCACTTGTCGATGTCGATCCCGTGCTCTTTGAGCTTGTTCTTGATGTCGTCCGGGATCTTGATCTTGCCGTCGCCGGTGTCACCGGTGGCGGACGCGGACGCCTGCCCGCCGGCGTTGTCGTCGGTGCCGGAGCCGTCGCAGGCGGTGGCGGTCAGTGCCAGCGCCGAGGCGAGGGCGACGGCCGCCAGCGCACGGGGCGCGCCCCTTCCGCGGCGTAGGGCGAACGGCGGCCGGATGGATCGCATGGTGGTGACTCCCCCTGTCGGTAAGGAACTTCAGGCGCCACACACTATGCGCTCGCTGTGGGGGAGTTCCGATGGAAGGGCAACGGTTTCGCTACGGCCCGTATGCCCAGGCCACCCCGGCTGCGCCGGTGCTCGCGGGGGTCTGTACGGGGGAGTTCGAGGTCATGGGCGGAGTGGTGCGCCGTAGACATCGAATGAAGATCGTTACTTATCACCGTGTGACTATTATGGCGACTTGTGAGCGTATGGGCGGGGCGGTTCTCTCGGTACGGACCGAGCGGCGCGCCCGCCCGGCCGGCCCCGGCGGCGCCCGTCTCGACGGACTGACCGCGGCCGTCGTGGGCCTCGGATACGTCGGACTGCCGACGGCGCTCGGACTGTGGACGGCGGGGGCGGGGATCTCCTCGGCGTCGACATCAGCACCCGCCGACTGGACGACATCCGCCACGGCCGCGCCGACCTGCTACCCGACCAGCACGCGAGCCTGTCGCCCTCGCCGACGAACTCTCCGACGCCTGCGAGCACCTCGGCCTCTCCCCGCACCGCGTGATCGAGGCCGCCGTCGCCAAGCCGTACGGCGTCATGCCGTGGGCCAGGGCGAGACCGGCGGCTTCGCCCTGGCCGTCCGCAACGGGACCCGCAACGGGACCCGCGACGGGACCCGCGACGGGACCGGGACCGGGACCCGCGGCCTGCCCTGGCCGCGGGTGGTCGCGCTGCGGGTCTCCTAGCCGGCCCTCGTCACCACCGGGGCAGGCGCAGCTCGTACTCCGGGTGGATCCGGCGCATGTAGCCCGTGTCGTCGCGCGAGCGCATGCCCGAGTCGAGGTAGAGCCGGTGCAGCCGGTCCAGGGCCTCGTGGTCGAGTTCGACTCCGAGCCCCGGGCCGGTGGGCACCGCCACCTCGCCGTCACGGAACTCCAGCACACCGGGGACGATCACGTCGTCCGCGCTGTTCCACGGGTAGTGCGTGTCGCAGGAGTGGTCCAGGTTCGGGATCGCCGCCGCCACATGCGTCATCGCGGCGAGGCTGATGCCCAGATGCGAGTTGGAGTGCATGGACAGCGCCAGCCCGAACGCCTCGCAGACCGCGGCGAGTTCACGGGTACGGCGCAGCCCGCCCCAGTAGTGGTGGTCGGTGAGCAGCACCTGGATCGCGTCCTGCTCGACCGCCGGCCGCAGATGCTCCCAGGCGATCACGCACATGTTGGTGGCCAGCGGGAGCGGCGAGTCCTTCGCCACCGCGGCCATGCCCCCGATGGTCGCCGTCGGGTCCTCCAGGTATTCGAGGACGTCGGCCAGCTCACGCGCCACGTACCCCGAAGTCTCCACCGTCCAGGCGGTGTTCGGGTCCAGCCGCAGCGGCTGCCCCGGGAACGCCTCGGCCAGCGCCCGCATCGCCGCGATCTCCTCGTCCGGCGCGAACACACCCCCCTTCAGCTTGAACGAGCGGAACCCGTACCGCTCCTGCATCAGCCGCGCCTGCTCGACGATCCCGGCCGGGTCCAGGGCCGCGCCCCAGTCGTCGCCGACCGCCTCGCGGCCGTCCAGCGCGGGGTGCTCCGCCCACTTGTAGAAGAGGTACGCGGCGAACGGCACCGAGTCCCGCACCCGGCCGCCGAGCAGATCGCTGATCGGGCGGCCGAGCAGCCTGCCCTGCGCGTCGAGGCAGGCCACCTCCACCGCGCTCGTGGTCCAGCCGCGCTCGTGCGAACTGGGCACGGCCGGCAGCAGGGCCGCGTCGATCGCTGCCGCCACGGCCGTCGTGTCGAAGACGTCCATGCCCACGACCACCTTCGCGGCCGCCTCCAGCCGCTCCAGCCGGGCCGTGCCGCCCGGGGACTCGCCGAGCCCCACCGTGCCGTCCTCCAGCACGAGCTGGAGCACGATCCGCAGGGCGAGCGGCTCGTGGACGCCGTTCGAGTTCAGCAGGGGCGGGTCGCGGAAGGCGATGGGGGTGATGACCAGTTCCCTGATCCGGGTGGGCTTCATGCGTGGACGACCTCCAGTCCGTGGTCGATGAGTTTGGCGAGCCGTGCGACATGCTCCGGCGCGGCGTCGACGAGCGGTGCGCGTACGCCGCCCACGTCCAGACCGCGGATCGTCACCCCGGCCTTGACCAGCGCCACCGCGTACCCCGGCACCTCGTCGCGGAGCCGGACCAGCGGGCCGTAGAACTCGTCGAGCAGGGTGCGTACGACCGTCTCGTCGCCCGCCGCGAGCGCCCGGTGGAAGGCCAGGGCGATCTCCGGGGCGAAGGCGAACACCGCCGAGGAGTACAGGCCGACGCCGATGCCCCGGTAGGCGGGCGCGGTCATCTCGGCGGTGGGCAGACCGTTGAAGAAGGCGAAGTCGTCACCGCCGGGGACGGCCCGCACGGCACGGACGATCCGGTGCATCCGCTCGATGTCGCCGAGACCGTCCTTGAGGCCGGCGACCCGGGGCAGGGCGGCGATCGCGGCCGCGGTGTCCTCGGTCAGCCGGGCCGTACCGCGCTGGTAGAAGATCACCGGCAGCGCGGAGGCGGCGGTCACCTCCTCGACGTACCGCACCAGGCCCTGCTGCGGGGCGTTCACCAGGTACGGCGGCAGCAGCAGGATCCCGTCGGCGCCCGCCCGCTCGATACGGGCCGCCTGGTCGCGGGCGACCGGGACGGGGCCGCCCGCCGCCGCCAGCACCGGCACCCGGCCGGCGGTGACGGTGACCGCGACCCGGGTGGCCCGCTCGATCTCGTCGGCGGTCAGCGCGTGGAACTCACCGGTGCCGCAGGCGGCGAACACGCCTCCGGCACCGGCCGTCACACCGGCCTCGATGTGCCGGGCGAGCAGGTCCTCGTCCAGCGAGCCGTCCGCCGCGAACGGCGTGACCGGGAAGAACAGCACTCCTTGGAACTTCATGGCTCCCTCGTCGTGGGGCAGGTGGGTGGGCAGGTGCGGGGGTCAGCCCTTGGTGGCACCGGCCGCGATGCCGGTGACCAGCGAGCGCTGGAGGAGCAGGTAGACGATCAGGCTGGGGACGAGCGCGATGACCGCACCGGCCAGCACCACCCCCGAGCCGACCTCGGGGTCGGTGCGCAGGACGGACAGGGCGACGGTGACCGTGTAGTCGGTGGGGTCCTTGGAGGCGATCAGGGGCAGCAGGTACTGGTCCCAGATCATGACGAACCCGAGCACCCCGGCCACGCCCAGCGCCGGCTTGCACAGCGGCAGGACGATCTGCCACAGCATCCGGAACTCGCCGACACCGTCGAGACGCGCGGCCTCCTCGATCTCCGTGGGGATGTCCTTCATGAACTCGGTCAGCAGCATCACCGAGAAACCCCAGGCGCCGAGCGGCAGGATCACGCCCCACACCGTCCCCTTGAGGTCGACGCCGACCACCGGGACATGGCCCAGCACCAGGGAGAGCGGGATGGCGATGACCTCCTCGGGCAGCATCATCGTCAGCATGAACAGGGTCAGCACCAGCGCCTGGCCGCGGAACCGGTGCCGGGCCAGCGCGTACGCGGCCAGCACCGACACCGCCAGCTGGAGCAGCAGCGCGCCGCCCGCGACGACCAGCGAGTTGGTGAAGTAGTCCCAGATGCCGCGCTCCCCGGCGACCCGGACGTTCAGCAGCGTGGGGTGGTGCGGGAGGAAGGACAGCGAGGAGCCGCTCGGGTTCCTGCTGAGGGCGCCGGACAGGACGGTCAGGAACGGCCCGGCGAAGATCGCCAGCGCGAGCGCGCAGAGCAGGATGCGCAGCGCCCAGGCGGCACCCGGCCGGTCGCTCCAGCCGAGCGCGGTGTCGAACCGGGCCGGGGTGGCCCGTCCCTTCGCGGCCTTGGCGGGGGCCGCGGGCACCGGGGTCCGCACGGCGTCGATGGCGGGCGCGCTCATCGCACGTCTCCCCTCTTGCGGAAGTAGTTGACCGTGACGGTGAGCAGCAGCGTCACGCAGAGCAGCACGACGGAGGCCGCGGAGGCGCCGCCGATGTCGTTGCGGGTGAAGCCCAGGGTGTAGGCGCGGGTCATCCAGACCTCGGTGGAGCCCGCGGGGCCGCCGCCGGTCAGGACGTACACCTCGGTGAAGACCCGGAGCCCGCGGATGGCGGCCAGGGTGAGGACGATGCCGAGGGCGGGGCGGATGGCGGGATAGGTGACATGCCACAGGCGCTGCCGCAGCGAGACCCCGTCCATCGCGGCCGCCTCGTACAACGACCGGTCCACGCCCGCGAGTCCGGCCAGGATGATCACCATGTTGTAGGGGGCGGCGATCCAGATGCCCATGGCCATCGTCGACCACAGCGCGGTGTCCGGGTTGTCGAGGAACTGCGTGGTGCCGAGCCCGAAGACGCCCAGCACGCCGTTGATCACGCCGTCGGAGGTCGGGTAGTACAGCAGCCGCCACATCTCGCCGACCACCGCGGTCGCGGTGACGACCGGCAGGAAGACGGCGGTCCGGACCAGCTTCAGGGACCGCGTCTGGCCTTCGAGCAGCAGCGCCAGCACGAAGCCGACGACGATCGCGCCGAGCGACTGCCCGATGCCGAGGACGAGCGTGTGGCCGACCGCGTCCTGGAAGCGGTGGTCGCCGAGGACCCGGGAGTAGTTGTCGAGGCCGACCCACTGGTCGCCGAGGAACGGCCGCACCTTGAAGAAGCTCAGCCAGACGCCCTTGCCCATCGGCAGGAACTTGAAGACGAGGGCGAGCAGCAGCCCCGGGGCGAGGAAGAGCCACGGCAGCAGCGCCGTGCGGACGGAGCGGCCGCGCGCTCGCGGCGGGGTGGCCGGCGAGGCGGTCGCCGGGGTGGTCACGGTCGCGGTCACTTGAGCAGCCCCTGGTCCTTGAGATCGCCGGCGAGGGTGTCGTCGAGCTCCTTGAGCCCGGCGGCGACATCGCTGCCGCAGTAGGTGAACAGCGCGTTGAGGGTGTCGGCGGTGTCCTGCTTGACCGGAGCGAAGTCCGGCGCGTTCGGGAACTGCTCCGAGGCGTTCTCGTACGCCTTCTGCACGACGCTCCAGCGGTCGTCGCCGCGCACCTGCGCCGCGTCCAGCGTGGAGTTGACGGGGATGCGGACGACCGGCTGGTTCTTGCCGGTCATCGCGAGCCGCTGCCCCTCGGGCGAGACCAGGAACGCGGCGAGCGCTTCTTCCTGCTCGGTCTTGCCGGCCTTCGCGCCGAAGTAGATGTTCTCGCCGTCGGCCAGCACGGTGGAGCCCGCCGGACCCGCCGGTGCGGGCACCACCTCGTACTTGTCCTTGCCGAGCGTGGAGTCGTAGGTGGTGATGTTGTACGGCCCGGTCAGGTACATCCCGGCGTTGCCGTCCTGGAAGTTGGTGGCGGTGCCGGTGACCGCGGTGACCGCGCCGGGCTGGATGACACCGTTGTCACCGCAGAAGAGCTTGTTCTTCAGCCAGGTGACGGTGCGTACGGCCGCGGCCGAGTCCGCGACGGGGCGGTAGGTGCCCTCGCCGTCCGGTTCGATGAGCTTCGCCCCGCCCTGCCACAGGAAGCTGGCGCCCCACCAGGCGACGTACCCGTTCTGCGCGCTGCCCGGGACGACGATTCCGTACGTGTCCTTCTTGCCGTTCCCGTCCGGGTCCCGGTCGGCGAAGGCCTTCGCGACGGTCAGCATCTCGTCCCACGTGGTGGGTGCCTTGAGACCGAGCTTCTTCAGCCAGTCCTTGCGGATCATCAGGGTCTGGGCCTGGCGTGAGTACGGGATGCCGTAGTGGTTGCCGTCCAGCCCGATGGTCGACGTCCATGTCTTCGCACTGATCTCGTCGTGCCCCGCGATGGAGTCCGGGTCGACGGCCTTCAGCAGCCCCTGGGACTGGTAGCTCCCCATCAGCGCGGTGTCGTTGATCATCACGTCGGGCAGGTCCTTGGTGGACGCCCGGCTCTGCAACTGCTGGTCGAAGTTGATGACCGGCTGGTAGTCGATCTTTATCCCGGTCTTCTTGGTGAAGGCGGCGAAGACGCGCTCGTAGGTGGCGGCGGGGTCGGGGTTGCTCCGGGTCCAGACCTCCAGCGTGTTCGGGTCGCCGGCGCCCGCGGTGTCGGAACCGGAGCCGCAGGCGGCCGTTCCGAAGGCGAGTCCCGCTGCGGCGAGGACGGCTGCCAGGCGGCGACGTCGTCGGCGAACGCCCATGGGACCTCCGTGTTCCATGTTCATATCCGTGAACTCTCTTCACGAATCTAAATGATTGGCCAAGCTACGAATCGTTTCATCCGTATGTCAATACATGGCCGGAAGATTTCGCCCGGTCCGGCCCGTCGCCCGTCCGCTGCCCGCCCGTTGTCCGCCCCGCGTCCCTCCGCCACCAGTCCGCGGTCCCTGCGGCGCAAGTCCGGCGCCTGTGGTGGCGTTCGGTCCGGGCGTCGGCCCGGCGCCGGCCCGGCGTCCGGCCTGGCAGCGGTGCGGCGCCCGGCCCGGCATCTGTCCGGTATCGGTCCGGCATCGGCCCTGCGTTCGGTTTCGTGAAGGCAAGGATCTTGAGGCAACCCGTAACCCGTCGGACGGTCCGGGGTTGTAGCGGTGGGGGTCCGGCTGCCTGTGCCCGGCGCCCGCCGAGCAACTCGCCTCTGACCAGCGGGGAGGACAGCCAGCCGTGGCCGTGACGGAGTCGGTGACCGGGGGGACGTCCGGGGGAGCGCACGCGGCGCACGAGGGCATTCTGAGGCGCCAGTCGGCGCGTGAATCGAGGGCCCGGACCTACGCCCGCGCCCTGCCCATCGTGCCCGTCCGGGCCCGCGGTCTGACCATCGAGGGCGCCGACGGCCGCCGCTACCTGGACTGCCTCTCCGGCGCCGGCACCCTCGCGCTCGGCCACAACCACCCCGTCGTGCTGGAGGCGATCCGCAAGGTCCTCGACTCCGGCGCCCCGCTCTCCGTCCTCGACCTGGCGACCCCCGTCAAGGACGCCTTCATCACCGAACTGTTCCGCACCCTGCCGCCCGGCCTCGCCGACCGCGCCCGCGTCCAGTTCTGCGGGCCCGCCGGCACGGACGCCGTCGAGGCCGCCCTCAAACTCGTCCGGACCGCGACCGGCCGCACCGGCATCCTCGCCTTCACCGGTGCCTACCACGGGATGACCTCCGGCGCCCTGGCCGCCTCCGGCGGAGCAGCCGACGTCCGCGTCGCCCGGCTGCCCTACCCGCAGGACTACCGCTGCCCCTTCGGCGTCGGCGGCCCCCACGGCGCCGAACTCGCCGCCCGCTGGACCGAGTCCGTCCTCGACGACCCCAAGTCCGGCGTCCCGCTCCCCGCCGGCATGATCCTCGAACCCGTCCAGGGCGAGGGCGGAGTGATCCCCGCGCCCGACGACTGGCTCCGCCGGATGCGCCGCCTCACCGCCGACCGCGGCATCCCCCTGATCGCCGACGAGATCCAGACCGGCGTCGGCCGCACCGGCGCCTTCTGGGCCGTCGAGCACAGCGGAGTCACCCCCGACGTGATGGTCCTCTCCAAGGCCATCGGCGGCAGCCTCCCCCTCGCCGTCGTCGTCTACCGCGACGACCTCGACGTCTGGGAACCCGGCGCCCACGCGGGCACGTTCCGCGGCAACCAGCTCGCGATGGCCGCCGGTACGGCCACCCTCGCCCACGTCCGCGAGAACGGCCTCGCCGAACGAGCCGCCCTCCTCGGCTCCCGCATGCTCTCCCGACTCCGCGACCTCCAGACGGAGTTCCCGTGTGTCGGGGACGTCCGGGGCCGGGGCCTGATGATCGGTGTCGAACTGGTGGACCCGGAGTCGGAGACCGGGTCGGGGGACGGAGGGAGCCCCGGCGCGTTGGGCGGGGAGGGGAGCTCTTGGGGGCACCGTGACGTGGTGGAGGGGGCGGGCTCGGGCTACGGAGACGCCGCGGAGGGCATGGCTTCGGGCCACGGCGAGACGGCGGCGGAGCGCGCTCGGGGGCGGCGAGGGCGTGGCGACGCGGCCGGCGCGAGGGCATGGAGGTACGGCTCCGGGGCGGACACGGCGGCGCGGGACCCACGCGAGCCGGCCGACGCACGGCACTCGGACTCCTGGGACGAGACCGGGACGGGGCCGGGGGACTTCCGTGGTGCGGCGGGGATGGAGCCGGGGAACTCCCGTGGCGTGGCGGCGGAGCGGAGCCGGGCGGTGAGCCTTGCCGGGCCGCACGGCGAACACCGGTCGCGACCGCGCCCCGCCGCCCCCGAACTGGCCGCCGCCGTGCAACGAGCCTGCCTGGAGCGCGGCCTGATCGTCGAACTCGGCGGCCGCCACGCCGGTGTCGTACGCCTCCTCCCGCCGCTGACCATCACCGACGAACAGGCGGACGCCGTGCTGGACCGCCTCTCCGACGCCGTCGCCGCGGTGGCCCGTGACCCCGCCGCACACGGCGTCCGCAACCGCTGAAACCCGCATCATCCCCACCCCTCCCGCCTCTCCCACCTCTCCCACCAGGACATTCAGCACTCGAACCACCCCCGACCGACCCGGTCCGCCCCTCACCACGGCGAACTCCCGCACCGCACGAGCCCCGAGGACTCCCCCTTGAACGCCACCCCCACCCCCGACGACCACGGAGACCAAGGCCCACAGGGACGCCCCGTTCCGCTCGCCGAGTCGGTTCCCCAGCAACGAGGCCGCACCCTCCAGCCCGAGCGACCCCGCGAAGACACCGGGGACCTCCTGGAACACCCCGACCCGCACACCGCCGCCCAGGCCGCCGCCGTGGAGAACCTGCTGCGCTGCTGGGCACGGGAGACGGACCTCCCCGCGCCCGACACCGGCACCCTCCGCATCCCGCTGCCCGCCAGCGGTACGGCCCTGATCACCCCGGTCCGCCACTGGTCCCCCGCCGGCTGGCACCGCTTCGGCCCACCTCGCCTGGCCGGCACCCCCGACACCGCCCCACCCGTCGACGCGGTCACCCTCGCCGCCCTCCTCACACGCGAGACGCACGGGCGGGGCGAGAACGGCGGCCCTGGCGGCCCCGCCGGTAACGTGGACGGACGAGCCGACGGGGCGGGCCGAACCGACGGCGCGAGCGGACGCGCCGTGGGCGTAGGGAGGCAGGCCGAGGGAGGCACACCTCGTTGGGGCGACGGCCAGGACGGCCGAGCCGAGGGCCAAGGTGGTCGAGCCGATGGCCAGGGCGGCGGAGTGGAGGGCTTGGGCGGTCGGGCCGACGGTCTGGACGGTCGAGCCGAGGGCTTGGGCAGGTGGGCCGGGAGTGTGTTCGGCCGCACCGACCACGTTCCCGGCCAAGCCGACGGCACCCGCCGCTCCGCCAACGGCAGCCCCGGCCGATCTCTCGGCACCTCCGACATCGCCGGGCTCTCACCCGACATCGCCGAGGGTTCATCAGACATCGCCCGGAGTTCACTGGGCAACGCCGGGGTCACACCTGGCGCCGGGGACGGCCGCGATGCGTTGGGCATTCCGGAGGCTGCACCCGGCGACGGCGACGGCGACGGCCACGCTGACCGCGACAGCGAACCCGGAGTCGCGGGCGTCACCGCTGGTGCTGGTGCTGGTGCTGGTGCTGGTGCTGGTGCCGGTGCCGGTGCCGGTGCCGGCGACGACGCCCCCGGCATCCCCGGCATCCCCGGCAGCCCCTGGTCCAACCCCGGCGGTCCTCAACCCACCCCCACCCCAGGCCCCGAGCCCACCCCCTCCGCCCCGCTCACCCCCGACGACGGTGACCTCGTGGCCCGGGTCGCCGACTCCCTGCGCCGCACGGTCACCTTCATCACCGACCGGCGTACCCGTCCCGCCGACGGCCCCGACCGTTTTCTCGCCGCCGAGCAGGCGCTTCTGCTCGGGCACCCGCTGCACCCGACCCCGAAGAGCCGCGAGGGTCTCACCGAGTCCGAAGCCCGGCTCTACTCACCGGAGCTGCGCGGCTCCTTCCCCCTCCACTGGATGGCCGTCTCCTTCTCCCTTCTTGCCACCGACTCGGCCTGGACCGAACGCGGTCGCCCCGTCACCGCGCCGACACTCCTGGAACGCCTCGCCGGAGCGGCCCTGTCGCTGCCGTTGCCCGACGGCTTCGCCGCCGCCCTGCCCCTGCATCCCTGGCAGGCCCGCGAGGTCCGCCACCGTGAGGAGACCGCGGCCCTCCTCGACGCCGGACTCCTCCGTGACCTGGGCCCTCTCGGCGCCCCCTGGTCTCCCACCTCCTCCGTACGCACCGTGCACCGCACCGGCGCCCCCGCCATGCTCAAACTGTCGCTCGGCCTGCGCATCACCAACTCCCGCCGGGAGAACCTCCGCAAGGAACTCCACCGAGGCGTCGAGGTGCACCGCCTGCTGCGCACCGGCCTCGCCAAGCAGTGGCAGGCGGCCCACCCCGGCTTCGACATCGTGCGCGACCCCGCCTGGCTGGCTGTCGACAGCCGGGACGGCCGACCCGTGCCAGGACTCGACGTGATGATCCGGCACAACCCGTTCACCCCGACCGACGACGTGTCCTGCGTCGCGGGCCTGGTCGCACCCCGGCCCCTCGACACCTCGGCCGCGAAGGGCCGGCCCCGGCCGTACCGCTCCCGGCTGGCCAGGGTCGTCGCCCAGCTCGCCGAGCGCACCGGACGCCCCGTCGGCGCTGTCGCCACCGAGTGGTTCCTGCGCTACCTGGAGCAGGTCGTCCGCCCGGTGCTCTGGCTCGACGGCGAGGCCGGCATCGCCCTGGAGGCGCATCAGCAGAACACGCTGCTTCTGCTGGACACCGACGGCTGGCCCATCGGCGGCCGCTACCGAGACAACCAGGGCTACTACTTCCGGGAGTCCCGGCGCACCGACCTCGACGCCAGGCTGCCCGGCATCGGAGAGCACAGCGACACCTTCGTCTCCGACGAGGTCACCGACGAACGCTTCGCCTACTACCTCGCCATCAACAACGTGCTCGGCCTGGTCGGAGCGTTCGGCTCCCAGCGGCTCGCCGACGAGCGCCTGCTGCTCGCCGCGTTCCGCCGGTTCCTCGCCGACGCGGCTTCCGGGCCCGCCCCGCTGTGCACCTCCCTGCCCGGTCTCCTGCTCGACTCACCCGTGCTGCGCTGCAAGGCCAACCTGCTGACCCGCCTGCACGGCCTCGACGAACTCGTCGGCCCGGTCGACACCCAGTCCGTCTACGTCACCATCACCAACCCCCTCCACTCCCGACCTTCCTGACCGCCCCAGCCCCAGCACCGGCCCCTGCACCAGCGGCCACCCCCGCACAGGCTCCCCGCTCACCGCCCTTCCCCACCGAATGCGTCAAATCCGCCAAATCCACCGAATGCACCGACCTAGGAACATGACCCACCTCGTCTCCTGAGAGGAGCGCAGCGTGCCTCCCGCCGACGCGAGCGCCGACGCAGGCCCCGTACCGGCCCACCCCGCCCACGCCGTCCACCCCGTCCACTCGGGCCGCTCCGGACCCGTCGAGGACGGCAGGGACTGCGAGGACACCCTGGACCTCCGCCTGCCCGATGAATTCCTCGCCCTCTTCACCGGGAGGACGGCCGCCGCCCGTGCCGGTGGGACAACCGGCCCCGGTAGCAGCAGCGGCGGGGGAGAAGTCCGTCGCGCACCCGCCCCCTCGCAGGACACTTCCGTCTCGCTCGCCTCTGCCCGCTTCACCGACCCGGACGTCAACCCACCGGGCCCTCTCGACGCACTCGATCTGCTCGATCAGGTGGACAACTGGGGTCCCACCGCGACACCCGTCGGCACCTTCCACCTCGTGCCGGTCCGCTCCGACCGCCTTGAGCGTGACCTGCCGATCATCAGCCGCTGGATGAACGCCCCCGAGGTCGCCGCGTTCTGGCAGCTGGCCGGTTCACCGACGCTGACGGAAGGCCATCTGCGCAGCCAGCTCATGGGCGACGGACGCAGCGTGCCGTGTCTGGGCATGCTCGACGGCACCCCGATGAGCTACTGGGAGATCTATCGGGCCGATCTGGACCCGCTGGCCCGCCACTATCCGGCCCGCCCGCACGACACCGGGGTCCACCTCCTCATCGGCGATGTCTCCGACCGACGGCGCGGACTGGGATCCGCCCTGCTCAGAGCCGTAGCCGATCTCGTCCTCGATCGCCGGCCCGCCTGTGCGCGTGTCGTCGCGGAGCCCGATCTTCATAACACCCCCTCCGTGGCCGCCTTCCTCAACGCGGGCTACCGCTACGCCGCCGAGGTCGACCTGCCTGCCAAACGGGCCGCCCTCATGATCCGGGACCGGTCCCTACGTCATCTGATGTAGCGCTGAGTGATCGTGTGTACACATGTAGTACGAAGCGGCGCCCGGTCGAGTTCCCGCTCGCTCGGAAGAAATTCGACTCGGAGAAATCCGAGCCGCAGACGGACGAGCCGCAGACGGACGAGCCGCAGGCAAACGGGCTGGATGAGAACCAGCCGCAAGCGAACGGGCCGCATGCGAACGGGCGGATGGCCACGAGTCCCTCGCCCCTTCGCCGCCTCGCCCCTCTGCTCAGGAGCCCCGGCGTGATCCCACTCCCCGTCGCGGCCGTGATCGCCCGATTGTCAGTGCCGGGCCGTAGGGTGGTCGCGCTATGACGAAGCCCTCACTCCCTGAACTCCTGCACGCCGCTGTCGCAGCCGTCGGCGGTACGGAGCGCCCCGGCCAGGTGACCATGGCCGAATCGGTCGCCGAGGCGATCGACGACGGATCCCATCTGCTGATCCAGGCCGGCACCGGCACCGGAAAGTCGCTCGGCTATCTGGTGCCCGCGCTCGCGCACGGGGAGCGGGTCGTCGTGGCGACGGCGACCCTGGCCCTGCAGAGACAGCTCGTGGAGCGGGACCTCCCGCGGACCGTCGACGCCCTGCACCCGCTGCTGCGTCGGCGGCCCGAGTTCGCGATGCTCAAGGGCAGGTCGAACTATCTGTGCCTGCACCGGCTGCACGAGGGCGTCCCGCAGGACGAGGAGGAAGGCCTCTTCGACCAGTTCGAGGCGGCCGCCCCCACCAGCAAGCTCGGCCAGGACCTGCTGCGGTTGCGCGACTGGGCCGACGAGACCGAGACCGGTGACCGCGACGGCCTCACGCCGGGCGTCTCCGACAAGGCCTGGGCCCAGGTCTCGGTCTCCTCCCGGGAGTGCCTCGGCGCGTCCAAGTGCGCCTACGGCGCCGAGTGCTTCGCCGAGATGGCCCGCGAGCGCGCCAAGCTCGCCGAGGTCGTCGTCACCAACCACGCCCTGCTCGCGATCGACGCGATCGAGGGCGCCCCCGTCCTCCCGCAGCACGAGGTGCTGATCGTCGACGAGGCGCACGAGCTGGTCTCGCGCGTCACCGGCGTCGCGACCGGAGAGCTCACCCCGGGCCAGGTCAACCGGGCGGTGCGGCGCGCCGCCAAACTGGTGGACGAGAAGGCCGCCGACCAGCTCCAGACCGCCGCCGAGGGCTTCGAGCGGCTGATGGAGCTGGCCCTGCCGGGCCGCCTGGAGGAGATCCCGGAGGACCTCGGCTACGCCCTGGCGGCTCTCAGGGACGCCGCCCGTACCGTGATCTCCGCGCTCGGTACGACCCGCGACAAGTCGGTCCAGGACGAGGACGCGGTGCGCAAGCAGGCGCTGGCCTCGGTGGAGACCGTCCACGACGTGGCGGAACGGATCGTGAACGGCTCCGAGTGGGACGTCGTCTGGTACGAGCGCCACGACCGCTTCGGCGCGTCCGTCCGCGTCGCCCCGATGTCCGTGTCGGGTCTGCTCAGGGAGAAGCTCTTCGCTGACCGCTCGGTCGTCCTCACCTCGGCGACCCTCAGGCTCGGCGGCGACTTCAACGGCGTCGGGGCCTCCTTGGGCCTCGGCCCGGAGGGCACCGAGGGCGATGACCTCCCGCAGTGGAAGGGCGTCGACGTCGGTTCGCCTTTCGACTACCCGAGACAGGGCATCCTCTACGTCGCCAAGCACCTGTCCCGTCCCGCGCGGGACGGCGACCGCGCCGACATGCTGGACGAGCTGACCGAGCTGATCCAGGCCGCCGGCGGCCGCACCCTCGGTCTCTTCTCCTCGATGCGGGCGGCCCAGCAGGCCGCCGAGGAACTGCGCACCCGGATTCCGGAGTTCCCGATACTCCTCCAGGGCGAGGAGACCCTCGGCGAGCTGATCAAGAACTTCGCCGCCGATCCGAAGACCTGTCTCTTCGGCACCCTGTCGCTGTGGCAGGGCGTCGACGTCCCGGGCCCCAGCTGCCAGCTGGTCGTCATGGACAAGATCCCCTTCCCGCGCCCCGACGACCCGCTGATGAGCGCCCGGCAGAAGGCCGTCGAGGACGCCGGGGGCAACGGCTTCATGGCGGTCGCCGCCACCCACGCCGCGCTGCTGATGGCCCAGGGAGCCGGCCGCCTGGTCCGCGCGTCGGGGGACCGGGGCGTGGTCGCCGTGCTCGACCAGCGGCTCGCCACCGCGCGGTACGGCGGCTACCTCAAGACGTCCCTGCCGGACTTCTGGTACACCACGGACCGTAACCAGGTCCGGAAGTCGCTGGCGGCGATCGACGCGACCGCGCGGCAGGCGGAGGCGGAGTGATCGCGGGTTAGCCTGTCCCGGCCCGGGACAGGCTAACCCGCGATACGAACCGGCAGGCGCCGGAGCCCGGACAGCACAGGGCCCCGGAACCGGCGCAGGGGTTCCGGGGCCCGGTCAGAGGGCGCGGACGGCACAGCCGCCCGCCGCAGGCGTCACACGCGCCGCAGTACCGCGACGACCTTGCCCAGGATGGTCGCGTCGTCGCCGGGGATCGGCTCGTAGGCCGAGTTGTGGGGGAGGAGCCAGACATGGCCGTCCTCGCGCTTGAAGCGCTTGACGGTGGCCTCGCCGTCGAGCATGGCGGCGACGATGTCGCCGTTCTCGGCGACCGGCTGGCGGCGGACGGTGACCCAGTCCCCGTCGCAGATCGCGGCCTCGATCATCGAGTCACCGACGACCTTCAGCACGAACAGCTCGCCGTCACCGACCAGCTGCCGGGGCAGCGGAAAGACGTCCTCCACCGACTCCTCGGCGAGGATCGGCCCACCGGCGGCGATCCGGCCGACCAGCGGGACGTACGACGCGGCGGGCTTGCCGGCGGTGTCCGTGGGCTGCACGCTCACGGCCTGGTCGGAGCCGCGCACCTCGTACGCGCGCGGGCGGTGCGGGTCGCGGCGCAGGAAGCCCTTGCGCTCCAGCGCCATCAGCTGATGTGCGACCGAGGAGGTGCTGGACAGGCCGACGGCCTGGCCGATCTCCCGCATCGACGGCGGGTAGCCGCGTCGTTGCACCGAGTCCCTGATGACCTCGATCACCCGGCGTTGCCGGTCGGTGAGGCCCGAGCTGTCGGCCCGGATGCCTGGAGGTCGGCCTGGCAGGGAGCGCTTGTGTCCCTCGGGATTCACGGCTTCGTTCATGGCATGCACCGGGTCGAGTCGGCCCTGGGAGCGGTCCTGGGCGGTGATGGTGGCGCTGTCTGCGGTGGTGGTCACGTCGGCCCCTCTCGATGGTCTCCCTGCTGGACAACGGTAGTTGCTTTCGAAAGGTTGCGCCAAACACACGTTCGAGTGAAAAAACAAGGTTCATCGGGCGCGATCGTGTGCCTGGGTGTATGGCTGACGCGGGACCCGGCGGACAAAAGGGCTCATTGTTGTACTCTTCGCCGCCGAGGTGGTGGCACTGGTGAGTGCGCCCAGTCTGCCACCCGGGCCGCTGCCGACCGGGATGCCCGTCCCGATCTGCGCCGGAGCCGCACGTGACCTCCGTGCGGCGCCCACCGTATCTCCGTATCCGCCGTAGCGGTACGTGTGCGACACGCGCAAACTGTCGATGTGTCAGTCGATCCCTACATCTAGTGGTTGGATTGCTACAGCAGCCCACAAGTTGTGGTCCCCCGGGTCTCCGAGCCCTCCGCGATCGCCTATGCTTGGGGCTGCTTCGAGGGGCCCATGAGGCCCGGCGAGGCCATCGAGTCTGCTGTGAGGAGGGTTGGAGATCATGCACTGCCCCTTCTGCAGGCACCCCGACAGCCGTGTGGTCGACAGTCGTACGACCGACGACGGCACGTCGATCCGCAGGCGCCGCCAGTGCCCTGACTGCTCCCGTCGTTTCACGACCGTGGAGACGTGCTCGCTCATGGTGGTCAAGCGGTCCGGGGTCACCGAGCCGTTCAGCCGTACCAAGGTCATCAACGGCGTGCGCAAGGCATGTCAGGGGCGGCCTGTCACCGAGGACGCACTCGCCCAGCTCGGCCAGCGGGTCGAGGAGGCGGTGCGGGCCACCGGAAGCGCCGAGCTGACCACCCACGACGTGGGGCTGGCCATACTCGGTCCGTTGCAGGAGCTCGACCTCGTCGCCTACTTGCGGTTCGCCTCCGTCTATCGGGCGTTCGACTCGCTCGAGGACTTCGAGGCCGCGATCGCCGAGCTCAGGCAGGCCGCGCAGGACCCCGTCGCGGACGACGAAGACGCGGGAGCGGGGAGCCAGGAGGACGGACACGGGCCGGGCGGGCCCGCTGAGGTGCCCGCGCCCGTTCACATCGTCGGCTGACGGGCGGACCGGAACCGGGCGGATGGCCCGGATCCGGCGGTCGGACGGTGATCCAGGACTTGTCGCGGGTGGCAGCTGAGGGTGCCCGCGACATCGGAACAGAACAGCGTGCCACGGGAACATCGTGGCATTTCAGGGCGTTTTAGCCCGTACAGGGAGGCGGCATGACAGAGACGGCGAGCGGCCCGGCACGGAGTTCCCGCGCGAAGGGGACGAAGGCCACCAAGGGTCTGCGTATCGAGCGCATCCACACCACCCCCGGCGTGCATCCGTACGACGAGGTGAGCTGGGCGCGCCGTGACGTCGTCATGACCAACTGGCGCGACGGCTCGGTCAATTTCGAGCAGCGTGGCGTCGAGTTCCCCGACTTCTGGTCGGTGAACGCGGTCAACATCGTCACCAGTAAGTACTTCCGTGGTGCCGTCGGCACCCCGCAGCGCGAGACCGGCCTCAAGCAGCTGATCGACCGCATCGTGAAGACGTACCGGAAGGCCGGCGAGGACTACACGTACTTCGCCACGCCCGACGACGCCGAGATCTTCGAGCACGAGCTGGCGTACGCCCTCCTGCACCAGATCTTCAGCTTCAACAGCCCCGTGTGGTTCAACGTGGGCACCCCGCAGCCCCAGCAGGTCTCCGCCTGCTTCATCCTGTCCGTCGACGACTCCATGGAGTCGATCCTCGACTGGTACAAGGAAGAGGGCATGATCTTCAAGGGCGGCTCCGGCGCCGGCCTGAACCTCTCCCGGATCCGTTCCTCCAAGGAACTGCTCTCCTCCGGCGGCAACGCCTCCGGCCCGGTCTCCTTCATGCGCGGCGCCGACGCGTCCGCCGGCACCATCAAGTCCGGCGGTGCCACCCGCCGCGCCGCCAAGATGGTCATCCTCGACGTCGACCACCCCGACATCGAGGACTTCATCGAGACCAAGGTGAAGGAGGAGGAGAAGATCCGCGCGCTGCGTGACGCGGGCTTCGACATGGACCTGGGCGGCGACGACATCACGTCCGTCCAGTACCAGAACGCCAACAACTCGGTCCGCGTGAACGACGAGTTCATGAAGGCGGTCGAGCAGGGCGGCCAGTTCGGTCTGCGGGCCCGGATGACCGGCGAGGTCATCGAGGACATCGAGGCCAAGAGCCTGTTCCGGAAGATGGCCGAGGCCGCCTGGGCCTGTGCCGACCCGGGCATCCAGTACGACGACACCATCAACCACTGGCACACCTGCCCGGAGTCCGGCCGGATCAACGGCTCGAACCCCTGCAGCGAGTACATGCACCTGGACAACACGTCCTGCAACCTCGCCTCGCTGAACCTGATGAAGTTCCTGAAGGACGACGGCAAGGGCCACCAGTCCTTCGACGTCGAGCGCTTCGCCAAGGTCGTCGAGCTCGTCATCACCGCGATGGACATCTCCATCTGCTTCGCGGACTTCCCGACCCAGAAGATCGGCGAGAACACCCGCGCCTTCCGCCAGCTCGGCATCGGCTACGCCAACCTCGGCGCCCTGCTGATGGCGACCGGTCACGCCTACGACTCCGACGGCGGCCGCGCCCTCGCCGGTGCCATCACCTCCCTGATGACCGGCACCGCGTACAAGCGCTCGTCCGAGCTCGCCGCGGTCGTCGGCCCGTACGACGGCTACGCCCGCAACGCCGACGCCCACAACCGCGTCATGAAGCAGCACGCCGACGCCAACACCACGGCCGTCCGCATGGACGACCTGGACACCCCGGTGTGGGCCGCGGCCACGGAGGCCTGGCAGGACGTGCTGCGCCTCGGCGAGAAGAACGGTTTCCGTAACTCCCAGGCGTCCGTGCTCGCCCCGACCGGCACCATCGGTCTGGCGATGTCCTGCGACACCACCGGCGTCGAGCCCGACCTCGCCCTGGTCAAGTTCAAGAAGCTGGTCGGCGGCGGCTCGATGCAGATCGTCAACGGCACGGTCCCGCAGGCCCTGCGCCGCCTGGGCTACCAGGAGGAGCAGATCGAGGCGATCGTCGCCCACATCGCCGAGAACGGCAACGTGATCGACGCTCCCAGCCTCAAGCAGGAGCACTACGAGGTCTTCGACTGCGCCATGGGCGAGCGTGCCATCTCCCCGATGGGGCACGTCCGCATGATGGCCGCGATCCAGCCGTGGATCTCCGGTGCCATCTCCAAGACGGTCAACATGCCGGAGACGGCGACCGTCGAGGAGGTCGAGGAGATCTACTTCGAGGCCTGGAAGCTCGGCGTCAAGGCGCTCGCGATCTACCGCGACAACTGCAAGGTCGGCCAGCCCCTCTCCGCCAAGACCAAGGAGAAGGAGAAGGAGGAGGTCGCCGAGAAGGCCGAGGCGACCATCCGCGAGACGGTCGAGAAGGTCATCGAGTACCGCCCGGTCCGCAAGCGCCTTCCGAAGGGTCGTCCCGGCATCACCACGTCCTTCACCGTCGGCGGTGCCGAGGGCTACATGACGGCCAACTCCTACCCGGACGACGGCCTGGGCGAGGTCTTCCTGAAGATGTCCAAGCAGGGTTCCACCCTCGCGGGCATGATGGACGCCTTCTCCATCGCGGTCTCCGTCGGCCTCCAGTACGGCGTGCCGCTGGAGACGTACGTCTCGAAGTTCACCAACATGCGCTTCGAGCCGGCCGGTATGACGGACGACCCGGACGTGCGGATGGCGCAGTCGATCGTCGACTACATCTTCCGCCGCCTGGCGCTGGACTTCCTGCCCTTCGAGACGCGCTCCGCGCTCGGCATCCACTCCGCCGAGGAGCGTCAGCGTCACCTGGAGACCGGTTCGTACGAGCCGTCGCTCGAAGACGAGGTCGACGTCGAGGGTCTGGCCCAGTCTGCGCCGCGTGCCCAGGAGCTGAAGGCCGTCGCCTCCCCGAAGGTAGAGGCCAAGCCCGCCCTGAAGCAGGCGCACACCAGCGCCGAACTGGTGGAGATGCAGCTGGGCATCCAGGCCGACGCCCCGCTCTGCTTCTCCTGCGGTACGAAGATGCAGCGGGCCGGTTCCTGCTACATCTGCGAGGGCTGCGGCTCGACCAGCGGTTGCAGCTGATCTCGGGCGCCGCTGAGGCGTAGATCATCTGTCCAGGGCGGTGGAGCCGGTTTCCCGGCTCCACCGCCTTCGGCATGTGTGGCACCTGGCTGTCGGGTTCGACGCAGCGTGCCGCCCCGCCGAGGGCTTGTCGCCGCGATCGCTGATTCACTACAACGAGCACATCGCAGCCGCGGCTCTGCGGGCAGACAGAGAACGCGTTCGCCGAACGGGCCGCTGGCTGGTCCGACACGGGGCGGATCGATGCTCGGTCACCGTTGGGCTCGCCTTGGTCGCCGCCGTGGGAACGCCAGACGACATCCCGATGGTCCAGACGATCGGACTGCTCTCCAACCGCTTCGGGCCGTTGGCGGCGCATGCTTTCGAGAGCCGGCCATGGGGAGTGGAGGCCTTGCTGTGGCTTGCCGAGCGAGTCACCGGATGGGGGCGTGTCCATGTCGTTGAAGCTCTCCGCAGACTCGACGACCCGGCTGCCCGACCCTGGCTGCTCCGCAGAGCATGTGACGGCGATTTCCTCAACGGCTACTTCGCAGGCAAGGTGGCCACCGTTGCGAAACTCCATGAGGCGCTTGGAGACCTCGACACGGACGGCGAGATGGTCGACCACGCCGGTCGGCTCCTGCGCCTGATGCGTCTCGGTGCTCGACCGGGCGGAGTGGATCCCGGCCGCGTGCCGGGCTCGCGACGGAGGACACCCGGATGCGGTGGCCCGCCGACCACCGGGCGCCCCAGCTGCGGCTGAGCGCGTTCCCCGATCGAGCGTCGGATGCCCAGGAATAGCGCACACCGGGAATAAGTGATCTCCACCAGGACGAGTCGTGGCGAGGTGATGAGGTGGCGAGGTAAGGGGCGTCGACCACGGCCGACGCCCCTTACCTCGTGCTCCTCGCCGTTCGCCGTCAGGGGCGGCCGAGTCCGCCCATGGCCTGGCTGAAGACCACGGGGTCGTCCTCGAACCCGTGCAGGCCGGGCCGGAAGGACCAGTTGCCGGACCCGTCGCGCACGAACTCCGCGACGGCGGCCGCGGTGGCCCCGAGGACCGAGCCGAAGTCGTCCTGGGCCAGCACGTTGTAGCCCTCGCGGACACGCACCGCCGGGTTCAGGACGTTCACGAACGTCCGGTGCACGGAGCGCTGCTGGATGACGACTCCGACGACCACGCGCGTGTACCGGCCGTCGAGCCGGTCCAGTTCGAGCGTCATCACCTCGTCCCAGCCGAAACCCTTGCCGTCCTGGCTGTCCCGGTTGAGGAAGATGGTGCCGTCGGGCGAGCGGCTGTCGAAGTGCACCAGATAGGCCGGAGTCCCGTAAGGATCACCCGCCAGGAACGTCGCGCCGATGATGTCGAGATCGGTGGGCGGCTGCCCTGACGGGCTCGGATCCCACTGCACAGCGACCTCGACCTTGCCGATCGCCTTGCTGAAACCGCTCATCACGCGTCCCCTTCCCCCTAGAGGTCCACTGCCCCAACTGATGGGCTGCCAAGGCTCTTTGTTAATCGTGCCACGTGCGCGGGGGCGCATGCGCGGGTGATCTCAGCCGGAGCGTGACCGACGCCACGCCGGATGGCCTTACGATGGCGCGGTGCTGGTCAAGTGGATTCGCTGCACCGTGGTGGACCGCCGGGGCTTCGAGCGGGGGCAGCGAAAATGGGCGGGGCTCCTGGGAGAGCCGGGTTTCCGGGGACAGGGCGGGGGCTGGAGCAGGCAGCGACCCGGAGTGGCGCACATCTTCGCCTTCTGGGAGAGCCGTGCCTTCTACGACTCCTTCATGGCGCGTTCCCATGACCGTCTGGCCGCGTCCCAGGTCGGTACGTTCAAGGACGCGCAGGTCAAGCTGTTCGAGTACCGGTTCGACGTGAAGACGGGCTTCGAGCCGCGTTTCACGGACAGCGACCTGGTCCGGGTGGCCCTCTGCCGTGTGCACGAGGAGCGTGTCGAACACTTCACGCTGATGCAGGAGAAGGTCTGGAACCCGGCGATGGCCGGCTCCCCGGGCATGATCCGCGGCATGTTCGCCGAGGCCCCGGCGAACGAGTTCATGGTGCTGTCCATGTGGCGTTCGGCCGCCGAACACGGCAAGTACCGCACCGAGCGGGTGGAGCGCCTGGCGCTGCGTGCCCAGACGGAGGCCGATATCGCGGCGCTCACGGGCGACATCGTGGAGCTCGAACCGAGCTGGATAGTTTGAAATTCCAACTCTCAATTTGTGTGACCTGCGCTGTATAGGGCCCATCCGAGTGCTCGATTTTTCGTCACTCGATCTAGGGTTTTGGCATGGCACGACCACGGCGCATCGTCCTTGTCCGGCACGGCGAGTCAACCGGCAACGTCGACGACTCCGTGTACGAGCGGGAACCCGACCACGCGCTGGCCCTGACGGACCGGGGCTGGCAGCAGGCCGAGGAGACCGGGAAACGTATCCGGGAGATCTTCGGCCGGGAACCCGTCAGCGTGTACGTCTCCCCGTACCGCCGTACCCACGAGACCCTCCGCGCCTTCCACCTCGACCCGGATCTCATACGCGTACGGGAGGAGCCCCGGCTGCGCGAGCAGGACTGGGGAAACTGGCAGGACCGCGACGACGTGCGCCTGCAGAAGACGTACCGGGACGCGTACGGGCACTTCTTCTTCCGCTTCCCCCAGGGCGAGTCCGGGGCCGACGTCTACGACCGCGTCGGAGGATTCCTGGAGAGCCTGTTCCGCAGCTTCGAGGCGCCGGACCACCCGCCCAACGTGCTCCTGGTGACCCATGGCCTGGCGATGCGGCTGTTCTGCATGCGCTGGTTCCACTGGACGGTCGCGGACTTCGAGTCGCTCTCCAACCCGGGGAACGCCGAGATGCGGATGCTGGTGCTCGGCGACGACGGCAAGTACACACTCGACCGGCCCTTCGACCGGTGGCGGGACCCGGAGCCCTACTGGATGAGCGGCTAGGCTGGCCGCGATGACCTCCTCCGACTCCCCGATCCCCGGGCGCCTGGACCGCGCCCTGGCCAGCCTGCGCGGACTCGCCGTCGGCGACGCGCTGGGCTCGCAGTTCTTCGTGCCGGCCAACTATCCGCTGCTCAAGCGGCGCGAGCTGCCGCCGGCCCTCTGGCAGTGGACCGACGACACGGAGATGGCCTGCTCCGTCGTCGCCGTCCTGGCCGCCCACCACCGCATCGACCAGGACGCGCTGGCCCACTCCTTCGCCACGCGCCACGACTTCGACCGGGGCTACGGCCCCGCCGTCAACCGCCTGCTCCGCCTCGTCCGCGAGGGCGGCGACTGGCGTGAGCTGGCCGCGGCGCTCTTCAACGGGCAGGGATCCTGGGGCAACGGCGCCGCGATGCGCATCGCGCCCCTGGGCGCCTGGTACGCCGACGACCCGGAGCAGGCCACCCACCAGGCCGAGATCTCGGCCTACCCCACGCACCAGCACCGCGAGGCCGTGGTCGGCGCCATGGCCGTCGCCGCGGCCGCCGCCCTGGCGGCCGCCCCCGGCGGTCCGCCGAGCCCCGGAGCGCTCCTCGACGGGGTCGTGGCGCTCGTCCCCAGGAGCGCCGTCGGCCAGGGCCTGCGGCGCGCCCGCGACATGCTCGACTACGGCGACGCGAGCACCGTCGCCGCCGTCCTCGGCTGCGGACGGCGGACGACCGCCCACGACACCGTCCCCTTCGCCCTCTGGTCGGCGGCACGCGCCCTCGGCGACTACGAGACGGCCTTCTGGACGACCGCCCAGGTGGGCGGTGACGTGGACACCACCTGCGCCATCGTCGGCGGCGTCCTCGCGGGCGGTACGGCGGGAGCGCCGCCGGTCGCGTGGGCGGAGCGGACGGAGGCGCTCCCGCCGTGGGTGTCCGCGGGGACGGGGACCGCCGTCGGCGGGTGACCTGCGCGGGGTGACCGGCGCCGGCGCGGGGATCGGCTGCAGTGGGGCTCGGTGCTTCCGGATGTCCTGGAGCCGAGTCGCTCCGCAAGCCGTCGACACTCTCCGCACCCGGCGGGAACTCTGTGTGACCGCGAGACGTTTTCCCGGTATCCGTTCCGTGCTCCGGCCGAGTGCGGACGGCGGGGAAGGCGACGGAGCGGTCGGGGGTGCGGATGGTGTGGATCGGATGGGCTCTGGCGGCGGTGTACGTGGCGCTGGCGGCCGTGCCGTGGACGGCCGGGCCGCTGCCGTCGGAGTCTGCCTCCTGGCGGCGATCCGGCCGTTCACGGCACCGCGCGGACCTGGTGGGGTCAGCCCATCCCCGGGCCGGCCGTACCGGCGAGGGCTTCGAGATCGCTCCTGCGGACCTTGATCACCAGCCAGGCGGTGAGCAGACCGAGCCCGGCCATGGCGGCCGCGGGGATGAAGGCGGTCGAGATTCCGTGCGCGAGCACCTCGTGTCCCCAGGGCGCGGGCAGCTGACGGGACTTGGCGAACTCCGCCTTCTGTTCCGGCGAACCGTCGGCGAGGAACCTCGGCAGCTGCTTCTTCGCCTCGTCCTTGCTGGCCGATCCGAAGACCGTGGTCAGGATCGACAGGCCCAGCGAGCCCCCCACCTGCTGCATGGCGTTGAGGAGTCCGGACGCCGCGCCCGCCTCGTGCTGGGCGACCCCCGAGACGGCGGTGACGGTCGCGGTCACGAAGTTCAGGCCCATGCCGAACCCGAAGATCAGCATCGGGCCCAGGATGCCGCCGAGGTACGAGCTGTCGGGCTTGATGAACGTCTGCCAGGTCAGCCCGACGACCACGAGCGCCGAGCCGGTCGTCATGAACGGCTTGGGGCCCAGGGTGGGCAGGAGCCGCTGCGACAGCCCCGCGCCGACGGCGATCGCGGCCGTCACGGGCAGGAAGGCCAGGCCGGCCCTGATCGGGCTGTAGCCGAGCACGTTCTGCACGAACAGCACGATGTAGAAGAACATGCCGAACATCGCCGCGGCCAGGCTCAGCATGATCACGTAGGTGCCGGAGCGGTTGCGGTCGGCGAACATCCGCAGCGGGGTGATGGGTTCCTTCGCCCGGGTCTCGATGAAGACGAAGGCCAGCAGCAGGACCACCGCGGCGCCGAACGACCCGAGGGCCAGGCTGTCGTGCCAGCCGTTCTCCGAGGCCCTGATGAAGCCGTACACCAGGGACGCCATGCCCAGGGTGGAGGTCAGCGCCCCCGCGATGTCGAACCGTCCGGGGTGCCGCTCGGACTCGCTGATGTACTGCGGGGTGAGAGCGACGATCAGCAGGCCGATCGGCACGTTGACGAAGAGCACCCAGCGCCAGTCGAGCCAGTCGGTGAGCATCCCGCCGGCCAGCAGGCCGATCGCGCCACCGCCGGCGGAGACGGCGGCGAAGACACCGAACGCCCGGTTCCGTTCAGGTCCTTCGGGGAAGGTCGTGGTGATCAGCGCCAGCGAGGTGGGCGACGCGATCGCGCCGCCCACGCCCTGCAGCGCGCGGGCCGCCAGCAGTTGCCAGGGCTCCTGGGCGAGGCCGCCGAGGAGCGAGGCGAAGGTGAACAGCAGGATGCCGGTCATGAACACCCGGCGGCGGCCGAGGATGTCACCGGCACGGGCGCCGAGCAGCAGCAGACCGCCGAAGGTGAGCGTGTAGGCGCTGACCACCCAGGTGAGGTCTGTGGTGCTGAACTTGAGGGCGTCTTGAATGTGCGGGAGCGCGATGTTCACAATCGTCGCGTCAAGTACCACCATGAGCTGGCAAGCAGCAATCACGGTGAGCGCGATGCCGGGCCGTCCCGCTCGGCGTGCCGCTCCCGGTTTCTGGTCCGATATCAGCTGAGAGGTCGTCACTGTGGGTCCCCCACGAAGGTGTTAGTGAACGCCCGCGTTCACTGTCGCGTCAACGGTAGTGAGTCCCCGGTAGAGAACGCAAGCGTTCACTTAATTGTGCGTCGCGTGCCGCGTCCCCCTTGTGTCGGCGCGCGCCGTGCCCCCGCTCCGGAATCCCCGCCTCACCCTCGCTCGCTGGAGAAACTCAGATGGATACCTCGCGCTGGACCGCCGCCCCGGCCCAGACGGCCTCCCCCCGTCGTCGTGGCGCGGTCCTCGAACGCGCGATCCTGGACGCGGCCTTGGAGCAGCTCAGCACCGTCGGCTGGAACGGCCTCACCATGGAGGGTGTCGCCGCCGGTGCCCAGACCGGAAAGGCGGCGGTCTATCGTCGCTGGTCCTCGAAGGAGGAGCTGGTCGCCGACGCGCTCCAGGCCGGCCTGCCGCCCCTGGAGGAGGCGCCCGACCTCGGGAGTGTGCGCGAAGACCTGCTGGCCCTGTGCGGGCAGGCCAGGGACGCGATGTTCTCGAGGCCCGGCTTCGCGCTGCGGTCGGTGATTCACGAATGCGATCCGATGCAGGTCGAGCGCTTCCATACCGTGATCTTCGAAGGGGTCGTGGAGCCGACCACCAGGCTGATCGGAGAGATCATCGATCGTGGAATAGAGCGGGGAGAGGTGCGCGCAGGCGCGGCCAACGACTATGTCCTCGATGCCATTCCGGCGATGATGATGTACCGCAACAAGATTTGTGGGAGCGAATGGGGTGACCAGGAGGTCAAGGAGATGATCGACGGATTCATGCTTCCGCTGCTGCTGTCGCACGGAGCCTGACCGATGTCTCCGGCGCTCCCCGACGTCATACCGGAAGCCGGGGTGTCGCTCGGGGATCAGCGCGGCGTACCCTAAGGGCGCCATGCCGTACGAACCACCTACTCACACCGTCGAGCGCTCCCTTCGCGCCACGACCGGAGCGAAGGTCATTGCCGGTGTCGACGAGGTGGGGCGCGGCGCCTGGGCCGGGCCCGTCAGCGTCTGTGCCGCGGTCACCGGTCTCCGTCGGCCGCCCGACGGCCTCACCGACTCCAAGCTGCTGACCGTCAAGCGGCGTACGGAACTCGCCGAGGTGCTGCGGGGGTGGGTCACGGCCTACGCGTTGGGCCATGCCTCGCCGGAGGAGATCGACGACCTCGGGATGACGGCCGCGCTGCGGCTCGCGGCGGTCCGTGCCCTGGAGGCGCTGCCCGTCCGGCCCGACGCGGTCATCCTCGACGGGAAGCACGACTACCTCGGCAGCCCGTGGCAGGTGCGCACGGTCATCAAGGGTGACCGATCGTGCGTGGCCGTCGCGGCGGCTTCGGTGATCGCCAAAGTTCAGCGCGACAAAATGATGGCCGAACTGGGTATCGACCATGCAGACTTCGGATTTGCGGACAACGCCGGGTATCCGTCACCCGTGCACAAGGCCGCACTGGAGGAGCGGGGCCCCACCCCGTACCACCGGTTGTCGTGGGCGTATCTTGATGCGCTGCCCCAGTGGCGGCACCTCAAGAAGGCCCGCAGCTGGGCGGAAGGAAGCGCCTCCGGGATCGAGGGCCAGCTCGGCTTCGATTTCTGAGGTTCCAGTCGCACTGTTGTGCCACCCGGTTCACCTGACCAGCACCAACGTTTGATAAAAATCAGCTCATGCCTCTCATTCCCGAGGAGCCTCAGATTCACGAGAGTGCCCAGGGTCCCCGCGTCACCCCGGCCAGTGGCCGAACCGCGCCGACCCCCCGCCCCGTACCCGGCCCCCGCCCCGCGGCCCCGTCGCGTCCCGGTCGTCCAGGCCCTCTGCGGCCCACGCCGCCGGTGCAGCGCTCGCCGCGTGACGTGGCCAAGCCAGGCCCGACGGGCCCGGCCGTGACCGCCGCGACAGCGGCGGCCCCGCAGATCCAGCTGGTCCCGGCCAAGGTCGAGAGTGCTCTCGACGCGGCCGAGGAAGCAGTGGACCTGCTCCTCGAATCGGGCCGTGCCCCCGGAGACGTGCTGGTGATCACCACCGGTGCGCAGCACCCGTGGGCCGACCACGAGCTGTCCTTCGGCGAAGCCTCCTACTGGGCGCAGCACGACGCGGGTGACGACGTCTTCTACACGGACGCCGCCACCGCCTCCCGTGCCGCGACCCGCCCCGTGGTCGTCGTCGCCGTCAACGGCGGCTCCGACGACGTCGCCGCCACCGCCCTCCCGTTGGCCCTCTCCCGGGCCGGCGCCCTGCTGATCGTCTGCGGCGACCCGCAGCGGATCAACTCGGTGCTGGGCGTGGGCGTCTGAGCCACCTCCGGCACCTCTGGGACTCCAGAGGTACCGAAGGGGCTGCGGCGACGGACTCGCACAGCGCTGCCTTCAGTGTGCCCGCACACCCGGCGACGGCCGCCGTCCGTCGCCAAGCCGCCGCCCCGGCGGACGGAGAACGCGTGCACCGGGCCGGCCCTGTCGAGTGACCCGGCGGCGGGGCGTCCGCTCCGGGCGGAGCCGACGCCCCCGCCCGGCCCGCTGCACGACACGTCCAGGGTGCCGTGCCCGGAGACGAGCGCCCGGCCCGTGCCCCTTCGAGGGCCGGAGCTCAGCGGGCGGCCGCGCGGCGCAGTACCTCGGAGACGGCGCCTCCGGTGCGCGGTGACAGCGGCGGGGCCTCCGACAGGGCGAAGGGCTCGGGAGGCGAGTCCGCGTTGGGACGTCGGCCGCCACGACCCTCGCCGAGCACCTGCCAGCCGTCACGCGTCAGCGTGATGTACGCCCCGCAGCGCAGCCCGTGCAGCGTGCAGGCGTCGCGCAGCCCCCACATCCAGGCCCCGTCCTCCTCCGTCCAACGCGCGTCCCCGTCGCGGCAGTAGAGCAGGACGGCGGTCCGCACGGGCGTGCGGCGGCGCAGGTCGTGCGGGATCACCCGGCGGAGCTGGGCCAGCAGCGCGTTGCGGAACATCCAGCCGTCGGCCGGGGCCGAGCGCCGGGTGAACGAGGCGCTGGCGCACAGCCGTTCATCCGGGTCGAGGACAGCCACGACCGCCGTGGTCGGTCTGGGGCGATGCCGGGCGTGCAGCCCGCTGACCACCTCGCGGGGGTTGCGCAGCAGCGGTATTCCGGCGTCGGCCCACTCTGCGGGCTCGAGCAGGCGACTGGCGGAAGCGGCGGACGCGGACGTCGACAACGATGCCGCCGAGGACGGAGCGAATCCGAAGGTCACGTTCCTCCCTTCGGCTACGCGCCCACACTGCGGGCGAGATCGGATTCGGGGGAGCGCACACCGCAGCGAAACCCAGCCGGGTCACAGACCAGCCGTGCGGGGAGCGGACCTCAATTCTTCCTGTCGAACTGGGATGCGGCAACGAGCAAATGGGGCCACCGGCTGTTATCTGGTGGTGTGTGACATATATCCCTACCCCGTGAGGTGCCGGGCGACCCCTGAGACGCTCGACCGAGGCGCCTTCACGCGCAGACCTTCGTGTCCCATTCGATCGTCCGCGGCCCGATCAGCCCTGAACGGCCAGCACCAGAGGCAGCACCCCTCGCGCCCCGGACCTCCGGAGCAGCCGTGCGGCGACCGCCAGGGTCCAGCCGGTCTCGGTGAAGTCGTCCACGAGCAGGACCGGGCCCTGAGCCTCGGCGAGGGCTGCGACGAGGGCGGGCGGTACGGTCAGCACACCGTCGAGGGCCTTCAGCCGCTGGGCGCTGTTGCTGCGCGACACCCGGGGAGCGTCATCGGCGTACTCCACGGAACCCAGCAGGGGCAGTCTGCCGATCTCCGCGATGCGCGCCCCCAGCGAGTGGACCAGGCGGGGCCTGGAGTGCGAGGCGACGGTGACGACACCCACCGGGCGAGGCTGCGCGTCGGCCGCGCCAGGGGCCCAGCCGCCGGGACCCTTCGCCCAGTCGGCCAGTACCTCCACCACGGCACGGGCCACGTCGTCCGGCACCGGCGCGTCCGGGGCCTGAGGCGCGAACAGCGGGCGAAGCCGATTGCCCCAGCCGATGTCCGACAAGCGCCCCAAGGCCCGCCCGGGCGCACTCTGTTCACCGGCCGGGATGCGTCCCTTGAGCTCGATGCCGATCGCCGGCAGGCCCGTCGGCCACATCCGCCGGGGCTCCACCTCGACACCGGCGCGGCCCAGGTCGACCCGGGCGGCGTCCACCGCGGCCGACGAGGTGTCCGCCGTGAAGCGAGGCCGTGCGCAGTTGTCGCAGCGGCCGCACGGCTTCGCTCCCTCGTCGTCCAGCTGACGCTGCAGGAATTCCATCCGGCACTCCGCCGTGGCCGCGTACTCGCGCATCGCCTCCTGCTCGGCCCGGCGTTGGCGCGCGACCCAGTCGTACCGCTCCGCCTCGTAGGTCCAGGGCTGCCCGGTCGCGATCCAGCCGCCCTTGACCCGCTTGACCGCGCCGTCCACGTCGAGGACCTTCAGCATGCTCTCCAGCCGGGAGCGGCGCAGTTCCACCAACGGTTCCAGGGCGGGCAGCGACACCGGGCCACCGGCCCGGGACAGGACGTCCAGGGTGCGGCGCACCAGATCCTCCGGCGGGAAGGCCAGTGAGGCGAAGTACTCCCAGATCGCCTCGTCCTCCCGGCCCGGCAGCAGGAGCACCTCGGCGTGCTCGACCCCGCGCCCCGCACGGCCCACCTGCTGGTAGTAGGCGATGGGGGAGGAGGGCGAGCCCAGGTGGACCACGAAACCGAGGTCGGGCTTGTCGAAGCCCATCCCGAGGGCGGAGGTGGCGATCAGCGCCTTGACCCGGTTGGCGAGCAGATCGTCCTCGGCCTGCTGCCGGTCCGCGTTCTCCGTCTTCCCCGTGTACGACGCCACGGTGTGCCCGCGCTGCCGCAGGAAGGCGGTGACCTCCTCGGCCGCGGCGACGGTGAGTGTGTAGACGATGCCGGAACCCGGCAGCTCGTCCAGATGGTCCGCGAGCCAGGCCATCCGGTGCGCGGCGTCCGGCAGCCGCAGCACGTTCAGGCTGAGGCTGTCCCGGTCCAGCGGACCGCGCAGCACCAGCGCGTCCGACGCGCCGCCGGTGCCCAGCTGCTCGGCGACATCGGCGGTCACACGGGCGTTGGCCGTGGCGGTGGTCGCCAGCACCGGTACACCTGGCGGGAGGTCGGCGAGCATGGTGCGCAGCCGTCGGTAGTCCGGCCGGAAGTCGTGCCCCCAGTCGGAGATGCAGTGCGCCTCGTCCACCACGAGCAGCCCGGTCGCCGCGGCGAGCTTGGGCAGCACCTGGTCACGGAAGTCGGGGTTGTTGAGGCGCTCCGGTGACACGAGGAGGACGTCGACCTCGCCGGCCGCGATCTCCGCCTGGATCGCGTCCCAGTCCTCGGTGTTGGAGGAGTTGATGGAGCGGGCGTGGATACCGGCCCGGGCCGCGGCCTCCACCTGGTTGCGCATGAGCGCGAGCAGCGGCGACACGATCACCGTCGGACCGCTGCCGTCGGCCCGCAGCAGGGAGGTCGCCACGAAGTACACCGCGGACTTGCCCCACCCCGTGCGCTGGACGACCAGGGCCCGGCGCCGGTCGGCGACCAGCGCCTCGATCGCCCGCCACTGGTCCTCGCGCAGCCGGGCCGTACCCGTGCCGTCCCCGACGAGACGGGCGAGGACGGCGTCCGCCCGGGCCCGGAGATCCGCGTTGCTCGTGTGCTCCATGCACCCATACAACAGGACGGGACGGACAGCCGGGCGGGCTGTGGACGAGCGCGGCGGCATTGTCGTGTCCCTGATTCGACTTATCCACAGCCTCAGGCGGAAGTGCGAGATCCGCGAGATCGTCACCGCATGACGAATCACAGCGAAACCGCTGAACCATCCGAAAACGGAGACATCCCGGGAGCCGCCGCCCCCTTCGGGCAGCCCGCCCACGAGGCGCAGGTCACCCTGCGCACCCCGGCCGAACTCGCCGATGCCCTGCCCTATCTCCTCGGGTACCGCCCCGAGGACAGCATGGTCCTGGTGGCCCTGCACGACCGGGGCGGCCGCGGCCGCTTCGGGGGACGGGCCAGGCTCGGCATCCCCGCGAACAGGGACGACTGGGAATCCGCGGCCCGCCAGCTGGCGCAGGGCCTGGTGACAGGCGGCGAGCGCAGGGGAGCCCGGCCCGAGCAGATGGTCGCCTACGTCTGCCAGGAACCGGCGCCCGGCGAGTCGGGACGCGACGTGATGCGCCGGCTCGCACCGCTGGCTCAGCTCCTGCGCACGGAATGCGGCCGCCTCGACGTGCCCGTGATCGAGGCGCTGTGCATCGCGGACGGACGCTACTGGTCCTACTGCTGCCCGGCTGAGGAGTGCTGTCCTGTCGACGGCACACCCATGGGCCTGCCGGGCACCTCGGTGCTCGCGGCCGCCGCCACCTACGCCGGCATCCAGGTGCGCGGCACCCTCCGCGAACTGCGCGCCAGGCTGCTGCCCTGGGAGACCGGTGCCGCGCTGGAACAGGAGACCGCCCTGGACCGAGCGGGAACGGCACTGGTGCCCCGCATCCTCGACGACACCTTCCGCGCCGAGGTGGCCGAGCAGACCCTCGCCCTCGCCGAGCGGCTCATGGGCCGCTACGCCGCGGCGGCCCCGGTCCCGGGCATCCACGAGGCGGACCTCCGCGACGACGGACTGCTCGCCCACGACGAGGCCGCGACCCTGATCCTGGGTCTCCAGGACCGCACCACCCGCGACCGGGCGGCCGCCTGGATGGAGGGCGACGAGGCCGGACCGGCCCTGCGCCTGTGGCGAGCCCTGGCCCGCCGTTGCGTGGGCCCGTACAGCGAACACGCCGCCGCTCCTCTGACCCTGGCCGGCTGGGTCGCCTGGTCGGCCGGCGACGAACTGGAGGCGCGGGAGGCCCTGGCGATGGCCCTGGGCGCCGACCACGACTACCTCTTCGCCCGCCTGCTGCACCAGGCATGCAACGAGGGACTGGACCCGGAGTCGATCCGCCGCTGCCTGCGCACCGAGCGCGCGGGCCGCGTTCCGGCCGCGAGCGCGACACCGACCCATGACAGCGATCCCCACCCGGCCGAACCCGTTCCCCACCTGGCCGATCCCGGTCCGGCCGTTCCCGATCCGGTCGATGCGGATGCCGACCACACACCGATCGCGCCCTCCGGCCCGAGGCGCCGACGCCGGACGCGCACCACGGACAGCACCGACGGCCGACGTTCACGGCCGGAGGGCACCCGTCAGCGGCAGACCACCCCGGGCCATCCCCGCCCCGGCACGTCCAGGCCGGCCGGCGCCACGCGCACGCGGGCGGCGCAGAAGAGCGACTCCCGGGACGACCGCACACCACAGAGCGGCATCGGGCCCGCAAACCCCGGCAGTCAGGGGGACGCATGAACGAAGCGCTGCCAAGCCTCGGTCGGCTCCGTGCTGCATGTGGTCTCACCGGCCGTGAGTGGCGTCGCGACCGCCGACCGCCGGCCCCGCGCAGGATCGGACTGCTGTTCCTCTCGGTCTTCCGGCGCAGGCCGGTCGGCCCGAATGCCCCTTCACCACACCGCCATTCGGTCGGCTTCGACGAGCGGAGGCGTGACCAGGAGGAGTCGGCCTCCGTTCACCTGAGTGGCGGAACGCCTGGACGAGCCGTTCCGCCGGCCGTCCCCCGTCCCCACCGAGCACTCCGTCCGATGCCCGGCGTGGCCCAGGCGTACAGAGAGCAGAAGAAGCCTCCCCATGCATCAGCCGACTCCGCCCTCCACCGCCGCCACCGACCGCCCACTCCGCGACGGACCGTCCTGGCTCACCTCCACGGACGGTGTCTCGCGGCAGCAAGGCAACCGCCCATCCCGGTCCACGCCCGCGCGAACGGCTCCGACCGCACCGGCTCCGGGGCGGGTCGGCGGGCTGCCGCCGACACACACCGCCATGATCTGTGTCGCGCTGCCCGGCCTCGCCATCTCCACGGAACAGGCCCAGCTGACCGGCCGTGGTCTGGAGGGGTTCTACCGAGCGGGCCGGCGACTGCTCGCACGCTGCCAGGTCCGTGTCGCCGGTCGCGAACCGCTCGCCGTGCAGGCCCGGATGACGGGAGCGGACTCCGCTCGCTTCATCGGCACGGTGAGGGTCTCTCCGGTGGCCGGTCCGGATCCCGACGTCGTCGTGGAACGGACCCGGCGCGCCGACGGCACCGAACGCATCACCCTGTACAGCTGCGCGCCCCACCCCTTGCGCCTGCCACTGGAGGTGGCCCTCGGCACGGACCTCGCGGACCTCGGTGCCATCGCCTCCGGCATCCCCGGCCCCGAACTCCCGGCCAGTGTCCACGGTTCGGGTCTTCGCTGGACCGCACCCACCGGCAACGCGGCGGTCACGGCGGAGCCGCCGCCCACGGACGCGATGGCCTCGGCAGGGCTGCTGTGCTGGGAGTTCGAGCTGGCGCCGGGGGGAACGGAGAGCGTGGAACTACGGGTACGCCAGGACGGCGTCGGCCCCCTGCGAGCCGTGGGCCGCGCCGCGACCAGCCCGCTGTCGCCGGCCAGGGCCACGGGCGACGATCCCAGGATCACGGCACTGCTCAGGACGAGCATCGACGACCTCCAGGCGCTGTTGCTCCGCGACCCCGCGCACCCCTCCGACACCTACCTCGCGGCCGGGGCGCCCTGGCGCTGCGGTCCGGCCCTGGCCGACGCGCTCGCCGCGGCCCGGATGACCCTGGCCCTCGGCACCCGTCTCGCCGCGGGCACCCTGCGCACCCTGGCCCGCGCCCAACTGCGCGGTCCGGGGGCGCGCAACGGCATGATCGTCGGCCCGCGACGCGACGCCGGAGCCCAGTTGCCACCGGCCTGCACGGGCATCGAGGCCACCCTGCTCTTCCCCGTCCTGCTGGCGGAAGCCCGCCGCTGGGGACTGCCGGAACAGGAGACACGGGAACTGCTGCCCGCGGCCGAACGCTGCCTGGCCTGGCTGCGCACCACGGTGGGCGACCACACCTACCTCCGCGACCCGCAGCCGGGCGGCCCCGCGCGCTGCGAGACCCAGGCCCACGCCCACCGGGCGGCCCTGCTCGGCGCCGACCTCCTGGACGCCTACGACCGGCCGGGCGGTGCCGGGCTGCGCGAGTGGGCGAGGGAGCTGAGGAAGGCGTTCCGGGAGGACTTCTGGGTGGAGGACCGAGGGGGCGGCCGTCCAGCGGCGGCCCTGGACCCGGACGGGCGTCCCCTGAACCAGCTCGGCTCCACCGCCGTCCACCTGCTCGACACGGGCCTGCTCGGGGCGGGCGAGCCGGCCGCCGGTCTCCTCGACAGGGTGCAGACGGAGCAGCTCGCCCGACTGCTCGGCGGTCCGGCCATGGACTCGGGGTGGGGGCTGCGCGGGCTGGGGACGAAGGAAGCGGGACACAACCCGTTCGGCCACCGGGCCGGGGCCGTCCGGGTCCAGGAGACGGCACTCGCCGTCGCCGGGCTGACCGCCGCGGGCTACGAGAGGGAGGCGGGCGGACTGCTGAGGGGCCTGCTGGCGGCGGCCGAGCACTTCGGCCATCGGCTGCCCGAGATGTTCGCCGGAGAACAGCGCACCGACGGAAGCGCCCCTCTGCCGCACCCCGCGGCCTGCCGTCCGGCGGCCACCGCGGCCGCCTCCGCGGTCCTGCTCCTGACCGCGCTGGCCGGCATCCGCCCCGACGCCCCCGCCGGCACCGTCACCCTCCGGCCGGCCCACAGCGCGCCCCTCGGTGAACTCGGCCTGACCGGACTGCGGATCGCCGGCTCGCCCTTCTCGGTGCGGGTCAGCAGGCTGGGTCTGGCCATGGTCGAGGAGGCGGCGGGCGGCCTTCAGTTGGGGGTGTGACCCGCCTGCGGGGATGGCGGACCCGGCACGGCGTGACGGCCACGGCGAAAGGGCGGCCGAGCCTCGGACACCCGCCGGAACGAACCCCGGGGTGCATACCGGAGCGAAGTGGATCAGCTGCCGAAGCAAGCGGCGAAGGGAGTGTTTATCGTCAGGCAGACGACTATGATCACCGCATGCCCTACGACCCGTCAGCTTTTCCGCCCTTCGCCGTCACCGTGGACCTGGTCGTGCTGACCGTGCGCCGCCATGCCCTGTGCGCGCTGGCGGTCCGCAGAGGCGAGCCGCCGTTCCAGGGGCGCTGGGCGCTGCCGGGCGGTTTCGTGCGGGAGGACGAGGATCTTTCGCAGGCGGCGGCGCGGGAACTCGCGGAGGAGACCGGGCTGAGCGCCCACGACCCCGACGCCCCCGCTCAGGACGGCGGAGCCCACCTGGAACAGCTCGCGACCTACGGCGACCCCAAGCGCGACCCCCGGATGCGGGTGGTCAGCGTCGCCCACCTCGCTCTCGCACCCGACCTGCCCGCACCGCGCGCGGGCGGCGACGCCAGCAACGCGCGCTGGGCACCCGTCGAGGAACTGCTCGCGCAGGGTGGCTACGGCCGGGACGGCGAGCCCGTCGCGCCGCTCGCCTTCGATCACACCCAGATCCTGTCCGACGGGGTCGAGCGGGCCCGCTCCAAGATCGAGTACTCCTCCCTGGCCACCGCGTTCTGCCCGCCCGAGTTCACGGTCGGCGAGCTGCGCAGGGTCTACGAGGCGGTGTGGGCCGTGGCGCTCGACCCGCGCAACTTCCATCGCAAGGTGACCGGCACTCCCGGCTTCCTCGTCCCCACCGGCGGCACGACCACTCGCCAGGGTGGTCGCCCCGCCCAGCTCTTCCGTGCCGGAGGCGCCACTCTGCTCAACCCGCCGATGCTGCGGCCCGAGGTGTGACCGGCCGACGGCGGGAACCCCGCGAGGTTTAAAACCCGCCATACCAGGAAAACCGGGCATTCCGCGCTATCTTCCCTAAGGTGATCCAGGCCTTCGGACTGACCAGCAATCCCCGCAAGGTGCACCCGCTCGCCGTCGACGACGTGACCTTCGAGGCGCGCGCGGGCCGCGTCACCGCACTCCTGGGTGAGGCGGGCGCGGGCAAGACCACGGTGCTCAGACTCATGCTCGAACTTCAACAGGGCCGTGGCATCACCTACTTCAGGGGCCGCCCCCTGCACCGCATCGCCCATCCCGCGCATGAGGTCGGCGTGCTCCTCGGCGATGTACCCGGTCACCCGGCCCGCTCCGTCCGCGGACACCTGCGGATGCTGTGCGCGGCGACAGGGGTTCCGGCCCGGCGCGCCGACGAAGTGCTCGAAGCGGTCGGCCTCGTCAGTCTGCGCGAGGAACGCCTCGGCACGCTGTCGCGCGGCATGGACCGTCGGCTCGGGCTGGCCTGCGCCCTGCTCCCGGACCCGCACACCCTCGTCCTGGACGAACCCACGGCCGGTCTCTCGACCCGCGAGGCGCACTGGCTGCACGACACGCTCCGGGCACACGCCGCTCTGGGCGGCACGGTCCTCTTCACCACCGCGGTACCCAAGGAAGCCGCCCGCGCCGCCGACCGGGTCGTCGCCCTGAAGGCCGGGAAGCTCGTCGCGGACCAGGAGGCCACCGAGTTCGCCCGCACCCGGTTGCGTCCACGCGTCGCCGTCCGCACCCCCCACGCCGCCCGGCTCGCCGCTCTCCTCACCAAGGAGGCCCGCACGGCCCACCGCTCCGTGGAGGTCGTCCGGGAAGACGGCAACCGCCTGTCGGTGTACGGCAGTACGACCGCCGAGGTCGGCGAGGCAGCGTTCCGCCACGGCATCCTCGTCCACCAACTCGCGGACGAGGTGGGAGACATGGTCCTGGGTGTCGTAGTGGATCCGCCGACGGACCAGCGGCGGCGGGGTGAGAGCGAGGGCGGCCGGGCAGCTGTGGAGGGCCTCCGACCGGCCGGTCCTCAGACGACCGTTGGAGGGACGCCTGCCGCTGCCGGTCGCCGGGACGTGCTCGCTGCTGCGGAGCGGCGCGAGGGCGCGGACGCGTCTCCGACCGCCCCGCAGCCCCGGACGGCACTCGGCCGGCCTCAGTCTGCGAGCACCTCGGAGTCGGCGCACCGGCCGCGCGCGACCGACGAGGAGCCGGGCCGTGGCTCGTCGGCGACGGACGCGGAACAGCCCGGTGCGACCGGACCCCACCGGTCCGCCGCCGAGGTGTGCACCGACCGCCCGACGCTCGCGTCCGACTCCTCGCCGCCGAACACGGACGTCTCCGCACACACACGTCTCACCGACTCCCACGCTTCGGTAGCGGCCCAGAACTCCAGCGCCTCCCCGTTCACCAAGCCGTCGGCGTCCACCGGGGCCACCGAGCCGTCCGGCCAGGTCACATCCATCAGAACGACGGCCGCCGTACCCGCCCAGCCGCCCGGCTCGTCAGGGTCCCACCAGCGGCCGGCTGCCGCGGGCGCCCAGCCATCGCCTGCCGGGTCCCTCCACCCGCCCGTACTCCCGGCCCCTGGCGCCCCACCCGCCTCCGCCGTATCCCCCCGGCCTTCCGCACGCTCCGTATCCGCCGAAGTTTCCACGGCTCGGCCGTCGATCGGCTCCGTACCCGTCGAGGTCTCGTCCGTTCACTTTTCGAACGACTCCGTGCCTGCCGGGAGCCCGGCCGCTCAAGAACCGACCGTCTCCGCGTCCGCTGAGCCTCCCGTCGTCCAGCGGTCGGCCCGTCCCGTGCCCGATGAGGACTCGACCGCTCAGCTTTCGACCGGCTCCGGACCCACCGAGGTCCCGACCGATCAACCGCCGACCGGCTCCGCGTCCGCCGGGCTCCCCGTTGATCAGCCGTCGACCCGCCCCACACCCGCCCAGGCTCCGGCTGCCCAACCGCTGGTCGACTCCGCACCCGCACCCGCACCCGCCCAAGGCCGCGCAGCCCGGAAGCCCACCGACTCCGCACACGGCGAAGAACCCACCGCCCAGCTCCGCGCCAGGCATCAGCGCTCGCACCCCCACCAGCCCGGGGCTGCCGGCGGCGGCGTCCGTGGGGACGCCATTCCGTCCCCCGCCCACTCGGCACGGCGGGCCATGGCCGCCGCTCCCGGTGCCCAGTCCTCCCTCCCGCCCCCCATCTCCGTCCGCTCCGCCCCGAGCCCGCTCCGTCCGCTGCGCTACGAGCTTCGTCGGGCGGCCGGGATCGGCGCCGGGTTCCTCACCTGTGGTGTCGTGCTGGTGGTGTCCGCCGTCACCGCTGTCCTGCTCGCCAGGCTCGGGCACACCCCCCAGGCGCGGCTGTTCGCGGCCTGGCCGCGCGAACTGCCGCTGCCCCCGGCGGCGCTCGGTGCCGGGCTGCTCGGCGCGCTGGCCTTCGGGGACGAGTTCCGCCACCCCGCGCTGGCGGCGGACCGCGGTACCGTCCCCCGCCGGCTGGGGCTGCTCACCGCGAAACTGCTGGTCTCCGGGGCCACCGCGATGCTGCTCTCGTTCCTCACCCTGGGCTGCGACGCCGAAGTGCTCTACCTCGTCTACGGTCGGGAGCCCGCCCAGGTTCCCGCCGACTGGCTTTCACTCACCGTGAGTTGGTTCGGGCTGGTCGTCGGCTGCTCCTGGGCCGGAGTGCTGGCGGCCGGTGTCTTCCGGTCCACCTCGGCCGGACTCGCCGCGGTGCTCGCCGTACCCGTGCTCGTCGTGCCTCTCGTACACAAGGCGCTGCAGGGACCGAGTGTGCGGATGGCCGCCGGGTTCCCGGCGCGGATGCGGGAAGCCCTCTTGCTCCAGTGGCCCTTCGGAGGCGGCCGGTACCTGGTCGGAGCGGTCCGGGTGCTGGTCCAACCCGTGGGCGGGGCAATGACGTTGTCGCTCACGGCGCTGCTCTGCGCGTATGTGTTCACCACCCTGCGGGCCAGGGCCCGATGACCATGGGCCGGGCGCTTCCGGTCCCGCCGTGCGCACAACTCCCCGCAGAAAGCCCGTTTCTTTCCGATAAGTCGTCAATTGCGACGGGGTGAGCGATCACCCTTTCGTGTGCTTTTCACCAAAGACCTCAAGGGAGTTGGAGACAGCGCCGACAAAGGATGCGTGAGTACCCTTGCGCACACCATGATGACCGCCGCCCGCTCCGCAGACTCTGGTCTGGTCGGCCCGGGCGAACTCGACCGCTACCCCTATACGGAAGCCCCCGTCACCGACCGTGTGGGTGTGCCCTCCTGGGAGGGCCCGGACCCGGAGCTGGGCCGTGTGGGACGACGCGCCGCGGGCAGCCGTGGCCGCGGGCTCCACGGTCAACTCGTCCAACAACTGGGTCAGATGATCGTCTCCGGCGACCTGGGCGCCGACCGCCCGCTGGTGCCCGAGGAGATCGGCCAGCGTTTCGAGGTCTCCCGCACCGTCGTCCGCGAGTCCCTCCGGGTCCTGGAGGCCAAGGGCCTGGTCAGCGCCCGCCCGAACGTCGGCACGCGCGTGCGCCCCGTCAGTGACTGGAACCTCCTCGACCCGGACATCATCGAGTGGCGGGCCTTCGGGCCGCAGCGCGACGACCAGCGCCGTGAGCTCAGCGAGCTGCGCTGGACGATCGAGCCGCTCGCCGCCCGCCTCGCCGCCGGCCACGGACGCGAGGACGTCCAGCAGCGCATGTGCGACATGGTCGAGATCATGAGCCACGCCATGGCGCAAGGCGACGCCCTGACGTTCTCGCGCGCCGACGCCGAGTTCCACTCGCTGCTCATCCAGGTCGCCGGCAACCGCATGCTGGAGCACCTCTCCGGCATCGTGTCGGCGGCCCTCCAGGTCTCCGGAGGCCCGGTCACCGGCTGTGACCGGCCGAACGAGACCTCCCTGGCCCAGCACGCGCGCATCGTCGACGCACTCGGCACCGGCGACGGCCTGGCCGCCGAATCCGCGATGCGCCAACTTCTCACCGTCCACCCCGAGGTGGAGCGTGTGGTGCCCGCCCCGCGCGAGCACTGACCCGCGCGGAGCGCAGAGCGTGCCGAGCGCGTCGAGCACCGAGTGCGGTGCGTGCCGAGCGCGGTGCGACGGGTCGGTGCCGTGCCCCCGGGGTGCCTCGGCCCGGGAGCCCGCTCCCGCCGGACCCCGCCGGATCCCCATCAGGGCTCCGGCGGGGTCCGGCGGCGCGGCGGACCGGTGGGGTGCGCGGTGACCGGTCGTGCGTCGGGTCGCACGGAAGGGTCGTACGTCAGGTTGTACGACGGATTGTGCGGCGGCCCCGTGGTGATCACGCGGTGTGCTCGCGGCGTGCTCACGGCGTGGTGTTCCGTCGGTGTGGTGTGGTGTGGTGTGCCGTCGCCGGAGGCGGCCGCAGGCGCGGTGCGAGGTTCCTGGACAGGTCTCGCGAAGGTGGTGTGACGCGCCCCGGGGTGGTCCGAACGGTCGGAGAGATCATCGACGGCAACCTCTGACCATGTCTGACCGTTTTTGAGCGCTTACGGGGTGTGACTCGGGCCACGTAGATTGGGCGTAACGCTCTTGCGAACAACGCGATGACCTAAGAGGTGACAGCCGCGGAGGGAATACGGACGCCATTCATGGCGCTGTGTATCTCCCCGGCCCCCGCCCGCGCCGTCGGCCCAATCCCCAAGCCGGCGGTCGGCTCCAGTCCGTCCCGGACGGGGCCGGAAGCCGTTTTCCAACGTTCCGAGAGGTTGTTCGTGTCGGCCAGCACATCCCGTACGCTCCCGCCGGAGATCGCCGAGTCCGTCTCTGTCATGGCTCTCATTGAGCGGGGAAAGGCTGAGGGGCAGATCGCCGGCGACGATGTGCGTCGGGCCTTCGAAGCTGACCAGATTCCGGCCACTCAGTGGAAGAACGTACTGCGCAGCCTCAACCAGATCCTTGAGGAAGAGGGTGTGACGCTGATGGTCAGTGCCGCGGAGCCCAAGCGCACCCGAAAGAGCGTCGCAGCAAAGAGTCCGGCCAAGCGCACCGCCACCAAGACGGTCGCCGCCAAGACGGTGACCACCAGGAAGGCCACGGCCACGGCCGCCCCCGCCGTGTCGTCCGCCGCGTCCGACGATCCTGCCGAGGAGACGGCGGCCGCGAAGAAGGCCGTCGCCAAGAAGGCCCCCGCCGCCAAGAAGGTGGCCGCGAAGAAGACCGCGACCGCCGCCAAGAAGACGGTGGCCAAGAAGACCGCCGCCAAGAAGGACGACGTCGAGGTACTCGAGGACGAGGTCATCGAGGAGGCCAAGGCCGGCACCGAGGAGCCCGAGGGCACCGAGAACGCGGGCTTCGTCCTGTCCGACGAGGACGAGGACGACGCGCCGGCGCAGCAGGTCGCCGCCGCCGGTGCCACCGCCGACCCGGTCAAGGACTACCTCAAGCAGATCGGCAAGGTCCCCCTGCTCAACGCCGAGCAGGAGGTCGAACTCGCCAAGCGCATCGAGGCGGGTCTCTTCGCCGAGGACAAGCTGGCCAACGCCGACAAGCTGGCCCCGAAGCTCAAGCGCGAGCTGGAGATCATCGCCGAGGACGGCCGCCGCGCCAAGAACCACCTCCTGGAGGCCAACCTCCGCCTGGTGGTCTCCCTGGCCAAGCGCTACACCGGCCGCGGCATGCTCTTCCTGGACCTCATCCAGGAGGGCAACCTCGGTCTGATCCGCGCGGTCGAGAAGTTCGACTACACCAAGGGCTACAAGTTCTCCACGTACGCCACCTGGTGGATCCGCCAGGCGATCACCCGCGCCATGGCCGACCAGGCCCGCACCATCCGTATCCCGGTGCACATGGTCGAGGTCATCAACAAGCTCGCGCGCGTGCAGCGTCAGATGCTCCAGGACCTGGGCCGCGAGCCCACCCCGGAGGAGCTGGCCAAGGAACTCGACATGACCCCGGAGAAGGTCATCGAGGTCCAGAAGTACGGCCGCGAGCCCATCTCCCTGCACACCCCGCTGGGCGAGGACGGCGACAGCGAGTTCGGTGACCTCATCGAGGACTCCGAGGCCGTCGTCCCGGCCGACGCCGTCAGCTTCACGCTCCTCCAGGAGCAGCTGCACTCGGTGCTGGACACCCTGTCCGAGCGCGAGGCGGGCGTCGTCTCCATGCGGTTCGGTCTCACCGACGGTCAGCCGAAGACCCTCGACGAGATCGGCAAGGTGTACGGCGTCACGCGTGAGCGCATCCGCCAGATCGAGTCCAAGACCATGTCGAAGCTGCGCCACCCGTCGCGCTCCCAGGTGCTGCGCGACTACCTCGACTAGTCGACCGCGGCGATCGAACGGATCGCGGTAGTACGACGTCGAAGGCCCGGCCTCCCCACGGGGAGCCGGGCCTTCGCGCTGCGGACCGCGGTGCTCTGGACGACTCTGGGTGTTCCAGCACCACCCAGAGTGAGGAGCGTGCATGCGCCGTCCTTCTGCCCCCGTTCTGATCAGGCCGCTGATCCTGGCGGCCGTGGCCACCGCCATACCGTTGGCCGGCACGTCCCCGGCCGTCGCCGACAGCGTCGTCGTCGGCGGCTTCCCCGTCGATGTCTCCCAGACGCCCTGGACGGTCGCGCTGTCCAGCCGTGACCGGTTCGGAGGTACACGGGCCGGCCAGTTCTGCGGGGGCGTGGCGATCGGCCGGACCACGGTGCTGACCGCGGCCCACTGCGTGGCCGACGACGTCATCGGAGGACCGTCCGGCCGGGTGGACGACCTCAAGGTCATCACCGGACGCACGGATCTGCTCTCCGCGCAGGGCCAGGAGATCCCCGTGACCGACGTCCGCGTCAATCCGCGCTACGACGCCGACGCGAACACCGGCGACTTCGCCGTCGTCACCCTCGCCCAGCCCCTGCCGGACGGCGCGGTCATCGCGATGGCTCCGCAGGGCGACACCGCGTACGCACCCGGCACGGGCGCCCTGGTCTCGGGATGGGGCGACCTCACGGGCGGCGGCGACTACTCGCGGCGGCTGTACGCGGCACGCGTCCACGTGCTGTCCGACGAGACCTGTGAGCGGGCCTATCCGGGCGGCCCCGAGGGCACCTACCGAGCCGACTCCATGGTGTGCGCGGGCGAGGAGCGGGGCGGCCCCGACGCCTGTCAGGGCGACAGCGGAGGACCGCTGGTCGCCGACGGGAAACTGATCGGGCTCGTGTCGTGGGGGAGCGGCTGCGGACGCGCGGGGAACCCGGGCGTCTACACGCGCGTCTCCGAGGTCGTGAAGGCGCTGGGGCCCCGGGGTGCCCTCAGCGGCTCGCGCGGGTCTCACAAGCGCCACTGAGGCCCTCTGTACGGATACGACGAAGGGCGGCCGCTCCCCTGGAGGAGCGGCCGCCCTTCACCGGCCTGTGCCGGAGCTGGCTCGTCGTGGATGCGAGAGGTCAGCGCTCATCTTCGGAGGCGGTGGCAGGAACGGTCGTCAGCCGCTCCGTCTCGTCCTGTATCTCAGCGGCGATCTTCTTGAGTTCCGGCTCGAACTTGCGGCCGTGGTGGGCGCAGAAGAGCAGTTCTCCGCCGCTGAGCAGCACGACGCGCAGGTATGCCTGGGCGCCGCAGCGGTCGCAGCGATCGGCGGCCGTCAGGTGGCTCGCGGGGGTCAGAACAGTAGTCACGTCGCCTCTTCTCTAGCTCGACGAGCTGTCGTACCAGGGTCAACATCCAACCAGCCCGAAAACGTTCCCGCTCGGGGCTTCTCCTCGAAAAAAAATCTTTCGAGGTGGCCGTCTGCTACCGGTTGGCGGCGAATGTGCCGTATTGCGTGTCTTGATGTGCTTACGGGTTCGCGCGGTTCATCGGTCTCATCCTCCCGGCCGGGTTGCCGGTTGTTTGTGAGGACGTGCCCGGAGCCTAAATGGTTCATGCCTCGAAGGGAACGTGATATGTACTTCACTCCATCGAGGGATCGAACACGCATGCGACTCTGGACTAGTGTGAGTTCAGACGAGGGTGGCGTTACAACGGCTCTACCAGGCCTCGGTACCCTCTGAGCGGCGACCGAAGCCGACCCCTTACCCAAAAGGGGCTCCAGTGAAATTCAGCGAGGAGCGAACCGCGTGACCGCCGATACGTCCGTGCCGTCCACAGCGCTGCTGGCAGGAGCAGACCGGGACGGCTCCAACTACACCGCGCGGCACCTGCTCGTCCTCGAGGGCCTCGAAGCCGTGCGCAAGCGCCCCGGCATGTACATCGGCTCGACCGACAGCCGTGGCCTGATGCACTGCCTGTGGGAGATCATCGACAACGCCGTGGACGAGGCCCTCGGCGGCTACTGCGACCACATCGAGGTCATCCTCCACGACGACGGCTCCGTCGAGGTCCGTGACAACGGCCGTGGCATCCCCGTCGACGTCGAGCCCAAGACCGGACTGTCCGGCGTCGAGGTCGTCATGACCAAGCTGCACGCCGGCGGCAAGTTCGGCGGCGGCTCCTACGCCGCCTCCGGCGGTCTGCACGGCGTCGGCGCCTCCGTGGTCAACGCGCTCTCCGCGCGTCTCGACGTCGAGGTCGACCGCGGTGGCAACGTGCACGCCATCAGCTTCCGCCGCGGTGTGCCGGGCGCGTTCACCGGCGTCGGTCCGGACGGAAAGTTCGACGCCGCCAGCGGACTGCGCAAGATCAAGAGGGTGCCCAAGACCCGCAGCGGCACGCGCGTGCGCTACTGGGCCGACCGCCAGATCTTCCTCAAGGACGCCAAGCTCTCCCTGGAGACGCTCCACCAGCGCGCCCGCCAGACCGCGTTCCTGGTGCCGGGCCTGACCATCGTGGTCCGTGACGAGTACGGCCTCGGCGAGAGCGGCAGTAAGGGCGAAGAGTCGTTCCGCTTCGACGGCGGCATCAGCGAGTTCTGCGAGTACCTGGCCACCGACAGGCCGGTCTGCGACGTCCTCCGCTTCTCCGGACAGGGCACCTTCAAGGAGACCGTCCCGGTCCTGGACGAGCACGGCCAGATGACCCCCACCGAAGTCACCCGCGAACTCGGCGTGGACGTCGCGATGCGCTGGGGCACCGGCTACGACTCGAACCTGAAGTCGTTCGTCAACATCATCGCCACGCCCAAGGGCGGCACCCACGTCGCCGGCTTCGAGCAGGCCGTCCGCGAGACCATGAACGAGGTCCTGCGCGCCAAGAAGCTGCTCCGCGTCGCCGAGGACGACATCGTCAAGGACGACGCCCTGGAGGGCCTCACCGCCGTCGTCACCGTCCGGCTCGCCGAGCCGCAGTTCGAGGGCCAGACCAAGGAGGTGCTCGGCACCTCGGCGGCCCGTCGGATCGTGAACAACGTGATCTCCAAGGAACTGAAGGGGTTCCTCACCTCCACCAAGCGCGACGCCGCCGCCCAGGCCCGCGTGGTCATGGAGAAGGTGGTCGCCGCCGCGCGGACCCGTATCGCGGCCCGTCAGCACAAGGACGCGCAGCGTCGCAAGACGGCCCTGGAGTCCTCGTCGCTGCCGGCCAAGCTCGCCGACTGCCGCAGCGACGACGTCGAGCGCAGCGAGCTCTTCATCGTCGAGGGGGACTCCGCGCTCGGTACGGCGAAGCTGGCCCGGAACTCCGAGTTCCAGGCGCTGCTGCCGATCCGGGGCAAGATCCTCAACGTGCAGCGGTCCTCGGTCACCGACATGCTCAAGAACGCCGAGTGCGGCGCGATCATCCAGGTCATAGGGGCGGGCTCGGGCCGCACCTTCGACATCGACGCGGCGCGCTACGGCAAGATCATCATGATGACCGACGCCGACGTCGACGGCTCCCACATCCGCTGCCTGCTGCTGACGCTGTTCCAGCGCTACATGCGGCCCATGGTCGAGGCGGGCCGGGTCTTCGCCGCGGTGCCGCCGCTGCACCGGATCGAGATCGTCCAGCCCAAGAAGGGCCAGGACAAGTACGTGTACACGTACTCGGACCGGGAGCTGCGCGACAAGCTCATGGAGTTCCAGAGCAAGGGCGTCCGGTACAAGGACTCCATCCAGCGCTACAAGGGCCTCGGCGAGATGGACGCGGACCAGCTGGCCGAGACCACGATGGACCCGCGCCACCGCACCCTGCGGCGGATCAACCTCTCCGACCTGGACGCGGCCGAACAGGTCTTCGACCTCCTGATGGGCAACGACGTGGCCCCCCGCAAGGAGTTCATCTCCAGCTCGGCGGCGACGCTGGACCGGTCCCGTATCGACGCGTGACGCTGCGCTGAGCTCCGGCCGGGTACTCGGGTGGGCCGAGGCCCCGGCCGGGCTCGGGCCCCGCAGCCCCTCCCGGCCGCTGCCCACCCCGGCGCTTCCGGCCCGCGGCCGCCCTGTAGTGAGCCCACAGCCCCCTTCTCCACCCTTGGGTGGAGAAGGGGGCTTCCTGGGATCCACCCGTGATCCACCCCTGCTCCGATCTGTTGACCTGTGCGTTTCCGTAGCGTCTGAGGTGTCGGGAGCTCCCGCTTCCGGCCCCGCTCCTTCCGCTCACGGAGGCACCGATGTCCGGGCTCGTCAACGCGTTGCTGATCGTGGCCGTAGTCGTCGTGGTGATCGTGCGCCAGTTCCGGGCCCGCCCGGTCGACACCGGCCGGCGCTGGTGGCTGCTGCCCGTGATCCTCGCGGTCGTCGCGCTGCGCGAACCCGGCATACTCGACGCTCATCACCGCACCGAAGCCGCCCTGCTGCTCGCCGTCGAGATCGTGGTCGGACTGGGGACGGGCGCCGGCTGGGCCTGGACCACCCGGGTCTGGACCGAGCCCGACGGAGTCGTGTGGACCAAGAGCACCAAGGCGAGCGGAATGGTCTGGCTCGGCGGCATAGCCGTACGCGTCGGCCTCTTCGCCCTGGCGGCCCTGATCGGCGTCCACCAGGACAGCTCGGCCCTGATGCTCGGCCTGGCGGTCACCCTCCTGGTCCGCTCCGGGATCCTGGTCTGGCGTGCCCAGTCGCTGCACCCCGTTCCGTCCGCCGCCGGCGGCCCCGCCCGGGCGTACGGTGACGACATGGCCCGGGCCTTCAGGAGGGAGGGCGTGTGACGGACAACGCGTGGACGCGCTGGCCCTCCCGCGAAGCACTGGGCCGGGCCGGGACCACCCCGGCCCGGCGCGGGCTCGCCTGGTTCGTGCGGCTGCTCGTCCTGGTCATGCTGCTGTGGGGCGCGTTCCACCAACGGCATGTGCACGGCTGGGGCGCGGTCGCGGCGGTCGCCGGTGTGGTCGTGACCGCCGTCGTCGCCCGGGGCTTCTTCCGGACCACCTACGCCCACCGGCTGGTGCCCTCCCTGGTGCTCGTGAGCGTCCTCCTGGTGATCGCGGTCGCCGCGCAGGCCGCGGGGTTCCAGGGGCCGGCCCTGGTGATCTGGTGCGGCTGCGGGATCTGCGCCCTGGAGAGACTGCCGCTCGGCGCCGCGGTCCCCGTGGCGGCCGTGGGTCTCGCCTCGTACTCCGCGTTCAACAACGACGTCTGGCTGACCACAGCGGCCACCGTGGTCGGTATGGCGCTGGCGGGCTATGTCCTGCGGCTCGACGCGGAGGCCCGGGGCAGTGCCCAGCGGCTGCTCGTCCAGGAGCGGGCCGCGAGGGAGGCCGAGGCCGAGTCGGCGGCGCTGGCGGAGCGGGCCAGGATCGCGCGGGAGATCCACGACGTGCTGGCCCACAGCCTCTCGGCCCAGATGGTGCATCTGGAGGCGGCGCGGCTGCTGATCGAGCGCGGAGCAGGCCGCGAGCAGATCCTCGAACGGGTCGTGGCGGCCCGGGGAATGGCGCGGGACGGACTCGCCGAGACCCGCCAGGCGCTGTCCGCCCTGCGCGGTGAACTGACCCCGCTGGAGGACTTCCTCACCGAACTGGTGGGTGCCACCGACGGGGCCGAGGTCACCGTCGCGGGTGACCGCAGAGCACTGCCGGCCGAGGCCTCGCAGACGGTTCGGCGCGTGGCCCAGGAAGCGCTGACGAACGTCCGCAAGCACGCCTACGGCGCCAGGGTCCGTGTGCGGCTGGAGTACCAGGAGCACGAAGTGACGCTGAACGTGCGGGACTCGGGTGGCCGTCCGGGCGAACTCAGCGGCGCCGGCGGCGGGTACGGTCTGCTGGGGATGCGGGAGCGGGCCGAGCTGCTGGGCGGGTCGCTGGAGGCGGGGCGTGACGACGAGGGGTTCGAGGTGATGTTGAGGGTGCCCGTATGACGGAGGCCGAGAAGAAGTCCGCGCGGGTGGTGGTCGCGGACGACCAGACGGTGGTCAGGGAGGGCATCGTGATGCTCCTCGGGCTGCTGCCCGGTGTGGAGGTCGTCGGTGCCGCGGGGGACGGCGAGGAGGCGGTGCGGCTGGTCGGTGAACTCTCCCCGGACGTGGTGCTGATGGACCTGCGGATGCCGCGCTGCGACGGGGTGGAGGCGACGCGCCGGATCCGGTCGCGGTACCCCGGGACCCAGGTCGTGGTGCTCACGACGTTCGCGGACGACGAGTCGCTGTTCCCGGCACTGAGCGCCGGTGCGCGTGGTTACCTCACCAAGGACGCGGGCGGCGACGAGATCGTCCGGGCCGTGCACAGCGTGCTCTCCGGGGACGCGGGGCTGTCCCCGAGCATCCAACGGCGGCTGCTGGAAAGGCTGTCCGAGCCCACGCCGGCGCCGGTGTCCGCGCCCACCGAGCCGCCCGACGGGCTGACCGCCCGGGAGACCGAGGTCCTGGTGCTGATCGCCGAGGGGCTGAGCAACCAGGAGATCGCCCGCAAGCTGCATGTGTCCACCGCGACCGTGAAGACGCACATCAACAACCTGTTCGCGAAGACCGGCCTCAAGGACCGTGCGCAGGCGGTGCGTTATGCGTACGGGAAGGGACTGGTACGGCCACCAGGTGATTGAGTCACCTGATGGGGTGAAGAGGACGGGGAAGAAGTGTCGGGGATCTTCCCGATCTGTCCATCCTTGAGCATGCAGTCAAGCAATGGTCGTCCCCGCGACGGCGGGGACGGTCCCGAGAGTTCGGCCGAACGGCACGAGGACCAGGGTGCGTACGGCACGGTCTCCCGGGAAGTCAGGTACGAGGACCCCTGGTACGACGCGCTGGCCTCAGGCTGGGGCGAGTTGGACGGCACCGGTGCACCGGCCGCCGTACCGGCGGTCGTACCGGCCGCGCGAACGGAGTCGGAGGAGAAGGCCGTTCGGGCCAGGGACGTGTATCTGGAGGTGCAGCGCAGTGCGGCCTTCCAGGAGGTGCGCAGCCGCTACCGGCGATTCGTGGTGCCGGGGGTGGCGGTCTTCCTCACCTGGTACGTGGGGTACGTGGTGACCGCGACGACCGCGCCCGGTCTGATGGCACGGCCCGTCGCCGGGGCGGTGAACGTGGGCATGCTGGCGGGGCTGGGGCAGTTCCTCAGCACGTTCCTGCTCACCTGGGCCTACGCCCGGCACGCGCGCCTGCGCAGGGACCGGGCCGCGCTGGAGCTGCGCTGGGACACCCAGGAGCTGACCCGCGGCCTTCGTGGCGGTGGGGCATGACGGGGAACCACGAGACGCTGGCGCTGCTGCTGTTCAGCGTGTTCGTCGCCGTGACGCTGGGGATCACGACCTGGGTGAGCCGGAAGCGGCACGGCTCGGCGGAGGAGTTCTACGCCGGGGGGCGGTTGTTCTCCCCGATGGAGAACGGGTTCGCCGTCGCGGGCGACTACATGTCGGCGGCTTCGTTCCTCGGCGTGGCCGGGCTCATCGCGCTCTTCGGGTACGACGGGCTGCTGTACGTGGTGGGGTTCCTGGTCGCGTGGCTGGTCGTGCTGTTCCTGGTGGCGGAACTGGTGCGCAACTGCGGGCGGTTCACGCTCGCCGATGTGATCGCGGCGCGGATGCGGGAGCGGCCCGTCAGGATCGCGGCGGGAACTTCCTCGATCACCGTGTCCGTTCTCTATTTGGTGGCGCAAATGGTGGGGGCCGGCAGTCTGGTCGCGCTGCTGCTGGGGCGCACCAGCCAGGCCGCGCAGGCGTGGGCGGTCATCGGGGTCGGCGCGCTGATGGTGATCTACGTGTCGTTGGGAGGGATGCGGGCCACCACCTGGATCCAGATCGTGAAGGCGGTGCTGCTGATGAGCGGCACGGTGGCGCTGACCGTGCTCGTGCTGATGCGGTTCCACGGGGACGTCGACCAGCTGCTGCTGACGGCCGCCGAGCGCAGTGGGCACGGGAAGGCGTTCCTGGCGCCGGGGCTCAAGTACGGCGGGGGCTGGAGCGCGCGGCTGGACTTCATCAGCCTGGGACTGGCACTGGTGCTGGGGACGGCCGGCCTGCCGCACATCCTGTCCCGCTTCTACACGGTGCCGACCGCGCGGGCGGCCCGGCGTTCCGTGGTCTGGTCGATCGGGCTGATCGGCGGCTTCTACCTGATGACGATCGTGCTCGGCTTCGGCGCCGCGGCCGTCGTCGGGCCGGACGCGGTGCGCGCGTCGTCGGGGAACACGGCGGTGCCGCTGCTGGCCCTGGACCTGGGCGGCGGCGAGGGCTCCACGGGTGGGACGGTCCTGTTCGCGATCGTCGCCGCCGTTGCCTTCGCGACCATTCTCGCCGTGGTCGCCGGGATCACCCTCGCCTCCTCGGCATCGGTCGCGCACGACCTGTACGCCTCGCTGCACCGGGCGCGCACCAAGCCGCGCAGCGAGGTGGCGGTGGCGCGGACGGCGGCGGTCGGCATCGGGGTGGTGGCCATCGCCCTCGGCCTGCTGGCGCGTGACCTGAACGTCGCGTTCCTGGTGGGCCTGGCCTTCGCGGTGGCGGCCTCGGCCAATCTGCCGGTGCTGCTGTACTCGCTGTTCTGGCGGAACTTCACGACGCGGGGAGCGGTGTGGGCCGTATACGGCGGGCTGGTTCCGGCGCTGGTGCTGGTCGTGCTCTCCCCGGTGGTCTCGGGGAGCCCGGGGGCGCTGTTCCCGGGGGTGGACTTCCAGTACTTCCCGTTGCAGAACCCGGGGATCGTCTCGATCCCGCTCGGCTTCCTCGCGGGCTGGCTCGGCACGGTCACCTCGGACGAGGTGCCGGACGAGGCCGGGCACGCCGAGACCGAGGTGCGGTCGCTGACCGGAGCGGGGGCCGTCTGAAAGAGCGCCGGGGCTAGGGCGCGACCCACGCGTACCGGTGCTCGGGGCGGCCCGTGTCACCGTACTTCAGGGAGAGGCGGAGGCGGCCGGCCTGTTCCAGGTGGCGTAGGTAGCGCTGGGCGGTGGACCGGCTCAGGCCGGTCTCGGCGGCCACCTCGTGGGCGGAGAGCGGGTGGTCCGCGCGGTGCAGGACCCCGCAGATGAGGTCCGTCGTGGGTTCGGAGTGGCCGCTGGGCAGGCCGGGCGCGGACGGGGCCGGTGAGGTACGCAGGGCGCCGAAGATCCGGTCGACCTGCTCCTGTCCCGTCAGGCCCCGGCCGCCGACCCGGTCGACGGTACGACGCAGCGCCGCGTAGGAGTCCAGGCGGGTGCGCAGCGCGGCGAAGGTGAACGGCTTGACCAGGTAGTGCAGGGCGCCCAGCCGCATCGCCCGCTGGACGGTGGTCACATCGCTGGCCGCCGTGATCATGATGACGTCGGTGCCGTGGCCGTGCTCCCGCATACGGTGGACGAGTTCCAGGCCGGTCAGGTCCGGCAGATAGTGGTCCAGCAGGACCAGGTCGATGGAGCCGCGTTCCACGGCGGCCAGGGCCTGGGCAGCGCTGTGCGCGCGGGCGGCCACCCGGAACCCGGGAACCTTCCCCACGTACTTGGCGTTTATCTCGGCGACGCGGAAGTCGTCGTCCACCACCAGGACGTCAATCATCAGGCCTCTCCTTCAAGGCCGGCGAGCGTTAAGCCCGTGTTTCGTCTGCGCAGTTGTAGCGCGCGCAAAACGAGCACAACAGGTGCTTGCGAGCAAAAGAACGGCTTGCGCCCAGAAGACTGCTGCTGTGTCCCGGGCCACACCTACCGTCCCGGCCCATGAGCGCAGACACCAGCCCCGCCATCGAGCTGCGGGGCGCGAGCAAGATCTTCAAGACCCCGTCGGGGGGTCTGCACACGGCCGTCCGCGACCTCGACCTCACCGTGGGGCGCGGCGAGTTCGTGGCCGTCGTAGGGCCGACGGGCTGCGGCAAGTCCACCACGCTGACCCTGGTCAGCGGGTTGGAGGAGCCCAGCGAGGGCGAGGTGCTGGTGGCCGGCCGGCCGGTGGCCGGCGTCGGTGACAAGGTCGGTTTCGTCTTCCAGCAGGACGCCACCTTCCCCTGGCGGACAGTGCTGTCCAACGTGATGGCGGGCCCCCGTTTCCGGGGCGTGCCCAAGGCGGAGGCCCGGGACAGGGCCCGCGCCTGGCTGGCCCGGGTCGGGCTCGCCGCCTTCGAGGACCGCTATCCGCACCAGCTCTCCGGCGGTCAGCGCAAGCGCGTGGCGCTCGCCGCGACCTTCGTCAACGACCCCGAGATCCTGCTCATGGACGAGCCGTTCTCCGCGCTCGACGTGCAGACCAGGGCGCTGATGTCGGACGAGTTGCTGGAGCTGTGGGAGGGCACGGGCGCCTCCGTCGTCTTCGTCACCCACGACCTGGAGGAGTCCATCGCGCTGGCCGACAAGGTCGTCGTCATGACCGCCGGGCCCGCGACCGTGAAGCAGGTCTTCGACATCGACCTGCCCCGCCCCCGCAAGGTCGAGTCGGTGCGTCTGGAGCCGCGGTTCATCGAGATCTACCGCGAGATCTGGGAGTCCCTCGGCGAAGAGGTCCGCATCACCCGCGAGAGGGGCGCCGCCCATGTCGCCTGACGTCCTCAGCACGCCCGTCGCCGAGACGGCCAAGGCCCCGGACCGCGCGCAGTCGCGGGCCCAGGCCGCCCGCAGACGCAAGGCGGTCGTGTTCGCCGTGCGCGTCCTGCTCCTGGTGGCCGTGCTCGGCCTGTGGGAGGTCCTGTCCCGGGCCGGTGCCATCGACCCGTTCAACTTCTCGATGCCCTCGAAGATCTGGGACCAGATCTGGACCTGGGTGACCCACGGCACCGCCCTCGGCTCGCTGGGCGAGCAGATCTGGTACACGCTCTACGAGGCGCTGCTCGGCTGGGTCATCGGTGTCATCGCCGGTGTGGTCTTCGGTATCGCCCTCGGGCGGATCGCCTTCCTTGCCGACGTACTCGGCCCCTACATCAAGGTGCTCAACTCGATCCCCAGGATCGTGCTCGCCCCGATCTTCGTGATCTGGTTCGGGCTGGGCGCCTCCTCCAAGGTCGCCTCCGCCGTGGTCCTGGTGTTCTTCCCGGTGTTCTTCAACGCGTTCCAGGGCGCGCGGGAGGTCGACCGCAACCTCGTCGCCAACGCCCGGATCCTGGGCGCCGGCGACCGCAGGGTGACCCTCCAGGTCGTGATCCCGTCCGCGACCTCGTGGATCTTCACCAGCCTGCACGTCAGCTTCGGCTTCGCCCTCATCGGCGCCATCGTCGGCGAGTACATCGGCGCCACCAAGGGCATCGGCCTGCTCGTCGCACAGTCGCAGGGCACCTTCAACGCGGCCGGTGTGTACGCCGCGATGGTCATCCTCGCCGTCGTCGCGCTCGCCGCCGAAGGGCTGCTCACCTTCGCCGAGCGCCGCATCTTCCGCTGGAAGCCGTCGGACTCCGACAGCTGAACCCGGACCCTCCGCCTCCCCGCCCGCACCGCCTTCTCACAAGGACGTGAACGTCATGCGCAAGTCCGCCAGATACGGCACCCTGGCCGCCGCAGGCCTGCTCGCCCTCTCCTCCCTCACCGCCTGCGCCAACGACGCGTCGAGCACGGCCGCCACCGGCTCCGGCGCCAAGAGCGACGGCAAGGGCACCAAGGTCAAGATCATGGTCGGTGGCCTGGACAAGGTCATCTACCTGCCGGCGATGCTCACCCAGCGGCTCGGTTACTTCGACGCCGAGGGCCTGAACGTGGAACTGCTGACCGAACCGGCCGGTGTGCAGGCCGAGACGGCGCTGGTCGCCGGGCAGGTGCAGGGGACGGTCGGCTTCTACGACCACACGCTGGACCTCCAGACCAAGGGCAAGGCGGTGGAATCCGTCGTGCAGTTCTCGCGGGCGCCCGGCGAGGTGGAGATCGTGTCCACCAAGGCGGCCGGTGACATCGGCTCGCCCAAGGACTTCAAGGGCAAGAAGCTCGGCATCACCAGCCTCGGGTCGTCGACCGACTTCCTCACCAAGTACCTCGCCGTCAAGAACGGGGTGAAGGTCAACGAGTTCTCGCCGGTCGCCGTCGGCGCGGGCGCGACGTTCATCTCGGCGCTCCAGCAGGGCTCCATCGACGGCGGCATGACGACCGATCCGACCGTCGCGACCATCCTGGACAAGAAGGCCGGCAAGATCCTGCTGGACATGCGGACACCGGAGGGCTCCCAGGAGGCGCTCGGCGGCCCGTACCCGTCGTCGAGCCTCTACATGCAGACGGACTGGGTCAACAGCCACAAGGACACCGTCCAGAAGCTGGCCAACGCGTTCGTCAGGACGCTCAAGTGGATGACCACGCACAGCGCCGCCGAGATCGCCGCCAAGATGCCGGCCGACTACGCCCAGGGCGACAAGGCCCTCTACACGCAGGCCATCAAGAGCACGCTGCCCATGTTCACCGACGACGGTGTGATGCCCGAGAACGGTCCGGAGACCGTGGAGAAGGTGCTCAAGGCCTTCAACACGAACATCCAGAACGCCGACGTCGACCTGGACAAGACGTACACGACGGAGTTCGTCGAGGCCGCCGAGTAGGACGTCTCAGCCGCGGGGCGCCCACACGTAACGGTGTTCGGGGCGGCCCGCGTCGCCGTACCTGAGGGTCAGCCGGGCCCTGCCGGTGCGCTCCAGGAGCTTCAGATAGCGCTGGGCGGTCTGCCGGCTCACGCCGGTCCGCCCGGCGAGCTCCTGGGCCGACAGCGGACCCCCGGCGTTCATCAGCGCCTGCCGCACCAGGTCGGCGGTGGTGGGGGAGTGCCCCTTGGGCAGCCCGGGCTCGGACGGCGCGGACAGGGCGCCGAAGATGCGGTCCACCTGGGCCTGTTCGGCCTCGCCGCCGCCGTCCAGGGTGCGCCGCAGCCGCGCGTACGCCTCCAGCTTGGCCCGCAGCCCCGCGAACGCGAACGGCTTCACCAGGTACTGCAGCACGCCCTGGCGCATCGCCGCCTGCACGGTCGACACGTCCCGGGCCGCCGTCACCATGATCACGTCGGTCTGGTGGCCGCGCCGGCGCATCTCCCGGACCACCGCGAGACCCGTGGCGTCGGGCAGGTGGTGGTCCATGAGGACCAGGTCCAGCCGGGGGAGCGACTCCAGCCGGCGCAGCGCCTCGGCCGCGTCGTGGGCCTCGCCTGCCACGCGGAAGCCGGGCACCTTCTCGACGTAGGCGGCGTTGACCCGGGCCACCCGGATGTCGTCGTCCACGACCAGGACCTCGATCACCGCGACTCCTCCTCACCCGACACGAACCCCGACACGAACCCCGACCCCGGCCCTTGTACCGACCTCGCGACCGGCACCGACCCCGGCACCGACCCCGGTGTCGGCTGGGCCGCCGGGTCCAGTCCGGCTTCGGTCAGTGCCTCGGGGAGTGCGACCGTGAACTGCGCGCCCCCGCCGTCCGCCTCGGCCACGGTCGCGCTGCCGCCCTGCCGTTCCGCCAGCCTGCGCACCAGGGAGAGCCCGATGCCCCGCTTGCCGTGCGCGGGCGGCTTCTTCGTGGACCACCCGTCGGTGAAGACCAGCTCGCGCTGGTCCGCCGGAATCCCGGGCCCGGTGTCGCGCACCCCGAGCACGACCGCGCGCCCCTCGGCACGCAACTCGACCTCCACGCGCGCGTGCGGGGTGCCGGCGACCGCGTCCAGCGCGTTGTCCACCAGGTTGCCCACGACCGTGACCAGGCCCCGGGGGTCGATCAGCCGGTCCGGGAGCCGGGTGCGGTCCGAGATCCACAGGGCGACCCCGCGCTCGGCCGCGACGGTCGCCTTGCCGACCAGCAGGGCGGCCAGCAGCGGGTCCTGGATCTTCTCCGTGACCTGCTCGGCGGTGACCCGGTGGTCGCCGACCACCTCGCCGACGAACTCCACGGCGTCGTCGTACATCTCCAGTTCCAGCAGCCCGAGCAGGGTGTGCATGCGGTTGGCGTGCTCGTGGTCCTGGGCGCGCAGGGCGTCGATCAGGCCGCGCGTGGAGTCGAGTTCGCGGCCGAGCTGCTCCAGCTCGGTGCGGTCGCGCAGGGTCGCCACGGCGCCGCCGTCGTCGGTCGGCATGCGGTTGGCGACCAGGACCCGCTGGCCGCGCACGGTGAGCAGATCGGTGCCGGTCACCCGCCCGGCCAGCACGTCGGTCGTACGGCCTTCGCCGAGCGCCTCGTCCGGGGGCAGGCCGACGGCCTCGTCGCCGATGCCCAGCAGCCGCCTCGCCTCGTCGTTGAGCAGGCGGATACGGCCGCCGCGGTCCAGGGCGACGACGCCCTCGCGGATGCCGTGCAGCATCGCCTCGCGCTCCGAGAGCAGCGCCGAGATGTCGGAGAAGGCCAGGTCACGGGTCTGCCGCTGGACCCGCCTGGAGATCAGCCAGGCGGCCAGCGCGCCGACCGCGAGCGCGCCGCCGGCGTACGCGAACAGCCCCGGGATCACGCTCAGCAGCCGGGCCCGGACACTGTCGTAGGCGATGCCGACCGAGACCGCCCCGATGATGTCGTGCGCCGAGTCGTACAGCGGCACCTTGCCGCGCGCGGAGCGTCCGAGGGTGCCGTCGTCGATCTGCATGACCTCCTTGCCGGCCAGCGCCTCCCTGGGGTCGGTCGAGACATGGCGGCCGATCTCCGAGGGCGTGGTGTGGGACCAGCGGAATCCCCGCCGGTCCATCACCACGATGTACTCGGCGTGGGTGGCCCTGCGGATCCGCTCGGCCTCCTTCTGCACCGGTCCGTGCACGCTGGGCTCGGTGGTCAGCACGCCCTCGGCGATCTGCGGGTCCTGCGCGGTGGTCTGCGCGATCGCCAGCGCCCGGCGCATGGCCTCCTGGTCCAGCTGCTTGCTCAGCGGCGCGAGGAAGAGCCCGGTCGCGAGCACCGCCACCCCCGCGGCGATCGCCAGCTGCATCAGCAGGACCTGCGAGAACACCTTCCGGGGCAGCCGGGGGCGCAGACGACGTACGGGGGGCGTGCGGCTCATGGCCACGACGGTACGTGCGCGGGCGCGCCGCCCTTAAGGGGGTGTGGCGCGGATCTCCCGACGGCTCCCGCGGGTACGGGATCAGCCGGCGAGCGCCGTCGCCGTCCGCAGCTCCCGCAGCGACACCACGTCCATCCGGGCCGGCGAACCCAGCACCGACACCCCGCAGCTCTCCGGGCGGGCCGGCAGGGAGGCGCCCTGGGTCACGCACACGCGCCAGTGGCGGCCGTCGGTGTGGGCGACGGTGACCTCCCAGTGCGGGGCCGCGCCCTCGGTCCGTACGACGCTCAGGACGCCCGCCGCGTACTCGCGGGCCGCCTCGCGCACCGCCAGTTCGGCCGCCTGGCCGGGCCGTTCCCAGGCGGAGCACCCGCGGCAGCCCTCCAGCACCACGCGGCCCTCCTGGATGCCGTGCAGGACCTCCTTGACGGCGTGCGCCTCGGCGCGGCCGTACGCGTAGCCGTACGGCAGCACGAGCAGGGTCGGTGAGAAGCGGTGGCCGCCGAGGTGGGTGACCTCCCAGGTGCCGTGCACACCGGACGCGGCCAGCTCGGCGGCGAGCGGGCGGCCGAGCAGGGCGCAGCAGCGGTCCCGCTTGCCGTTGGTGCAGACGAGCGCGAGCGGGCCGTCTGAGTGCGGCCGGCCGCCGAGCGCCGTGCCGAACGAGCGGTGGTCGCCCGCGCCGAGCGCGGCGAAGTCGAGGCCGAGCAGCTGCCGAGGGTCGCGGGTGGTGGCGCCGTGCAGCCAGGCCCGGCCGGGGACCGTGTGGGCCGCGTACACCTGGCGTACGGCGGGGGTGCCCGGGTCGGCGTGCCGGCCGGGGCGCCGGATGAGCGCGACGCGGACGCCGGTGCCCTGGGCGGCGGTTTCCAGGGCACGGCCGAGGACGGGGTCCAGATGGCTCGAAGTGAGCGCCTTGGCACCCCACGGGCCGGACTGTTCCAGCAGCAGCCACGTCGTCGCGGTGGCGGCGGTGCCGGAAACGGGCTCGTCGAGCATCCGGGAGACGGTTGCACACCTACTCACGCAGGTGAGCCTAACCTGACTTCGGCCGCGGTGAATTCCGGACTGGTCCGTTCGGGGTCGGGTCGGGGCCGGTTCGCGGTTCGTGTCGGGGCTCGGAGAAGGCTCTGAGGGGGCTCTGAGGGGGCTCGGACGAGGTCCGGAGAAGGCTCGGAGGGGGCTCGGGCGGGGCTTCGGCGCGGCTACTCCGGCAGCGGTCGCGGCGGCTTCGGGCCGATGTAGTGGCCGCTGGGGCGCATGCGCAGCGGCCGTTCGCCGTACTCCTCCAGGGCGTGCGCGATCCAGCCCGCCGTCCGGGCGACGGCGAAGACCGTCTCGCCCGCGGTGGCGGGCATCCCGCAGGAGGCGGTGAACACGGCCAGCGCCAGGTCGACGTTGGCGTGCAGCGGGGCGTGCCGGGCGGTCGTGGCGACCACGTCGCGGGCCGCCAGCAGCACGGGCTCGGCGCCCCGGACCTCCTCCAGGAGGGCGAACAGGACACGCGCGCGTGGGTCCTCGCCCCGGTAGATCCGGTGGCCGAGCCCGGGAATGCGGCGGCCCGCGCGGAGTTCGTCCGCGACGACCGGGACGGCGGTGCCCCGGTCGACGACGTCGAGCAGCATCTTGTGGGCGAGGCCGCCGGCGGCGCCGTGCAGGGGGCCCTCCAGGACGCCGAGTCCGGCCGACACCGCCGCGTAGGCGTGGGCGCGGGCCGAGGCGGCGACCCGGACGGCGAGCGTGGAGGCGGCCAGGTCGTGGTCGGCGAGCAGGGCGAGCGCCGTGTCGAGCACCCGCAGGGCCGCGTCGTCCGGGTCGCGGTCGGTCAGCCGGTGCCACAGCCGCAGGGCGAGCGGCCCGTCGTCCGGCCGCCCCCGCCGCCGGAGCGGCAGGGCGGCGACGAGGGTGGGGATCAGTGCGCGCGCCGTGCCGAGGACGGCCTCCTCGGAGAGGTCGAAACGCAGCGGGTCCTCGGCGGCCGCGGCGATCGTCGCGACCCGCAGGCGGTCGGTGGGGGAGGTGTGCTCCGGCAGGGCGTCGACGACCCGGCGGGCGACGGCGACTGCGGCCTCCGGCGCGGTGAAGGTCACGCCGCGGTTCAGCCGACCGGTCCAGAGCCACTCGGCCACCTCCTCGTAGGAGTGCCGCGCGGCCAGCTCGGTGGCGTCGACACCGCGGAAGAAGTACCGGTCCCCGTCGATCAACGTGATCCGGGTGCGCACCGACAGCTCACCGCCCGAGCCCGGACTCCCGGCCGCCTCCCGCCTGTTGCGCCGGGCGAGCGCCGCCACCTCCGCGGCGTCGAACGTGCTGGCCCGGCCTCCGGGCTCCCGCCTGCTGCCGAGCTGGCCCCGGCTCACGTAGGCGTACACGGTCTCGGGCTTCACGCCGAGCAACTCGGCGGTCTCCTTGGTGCTCAGCCGCCGCTCGGGGCCGCCGGGAGCGGCGTCGTGATCGCGCATGCGCGTCACGGTAACCGGGACCCCGCCCCTGCGTGAACGCCGGCCGGTCCACCATCGGCCGCACCGGTTTCGAATCCTTGAGCACTGCGCACCCGGCAGTGCGCGGGGACTTCACACGGAGACGGACGGCGCGTGGTTGCCCGCCGTGTTCCCGGGTGTTCCCGGGTGTTTCCGGGGCGAATTCGTGGGTCTCGGCCCAGGAGTGTCCTACGTGGTCCGAATTAACGTTTCGCGGGTGATCGGGCATAGGCGCGGAATACCGTCCCGGCGGTCTTCCCGAGAAGACTTCGGGCCGGTCGAATGGCGGTCGCCGCGCAATTGTCCTCGCAGCTCCCGGGACACCCGGTGGCTCCGTCCGGAAACGCTGGTGCGGCGAGGCCCGGAACCGGTCTGGTGCCGGGCCTGGCAAGGCGTACCGTCAAGCGAGGACCGGGTCTGTGCTGCTTGACGGAAGGCCCCGTGGCTGCGCGGAGGGTGTGCGGTGGGGCCGTCGGGGAGCGAACCGGGCTGGTCCGGCTCCCGGGGAATCAGGCGTCGGGAATGTCGGCCCTGGCGCGGAGCAAGGTCTCACGGCTGATGACGACAATGCGTTCGTAGTCGGCCCGTGCCGCGTCGGCCGGTAGTTCGCCGTCCAGTGCGTCGGTCGCCTCTGTCCCGATGACGGCGAAGTTCCCGTCACTGAGTTCGAAAATGTCGGGGCAGGTCTCGCCTGTCACGCTGCCGCGTTCACGGGGAGATGCACCGATGCGGCGCACGATTTTCAAAGGTGATCCCGGTCCTCTGAGCAGTAGGAAATGGGGCGAGGGTCAGGTTAGCCTGCCGCCTCTCCCGATATCCGGGAACCCGGGTTCGACTCGGCCCGCTACTCCGGCTCGGGGGGTTCGCCCACGACCCACCACTGCTCGGTGTCCGCCTCGTCCAGATCCCGGACGATCCTGTCCATCATCCGGCCCACGCGCGCCTCCTCGGACTCCGGGTCCAGGCTCTCGCGGTGGTGCCGGGTGGCCTTCCAGTAGTCCCGGAACAGAGCACTCTGACAGAGCACCCGAAGGTGGCCGTGCAGCTCCCGCCAGTTGACGTTCCCCACGTGGTAGGTCCGCAGCGCGTTGATGTAGAGCGCGTTCGCGAAGAGGTACTGGCGCCGTATCCGAGGACGGTCCTTCGGCGGTACGGCGGCCAGGTCGACCGTGCTCATCACCGCGGCGAGTTCCGGATCGTCGATGGCCCTGCTGAGCAGCTCGAAGTGCATACGCTGCTGCTCCACCCGCAGCCGCAGCGCCTGTTGCCGGCGCTGTTGCGCCAGGACCAGCGCGAGTCCTCCCGCGGCGCAGGCGAACCCTGCCGCGGCCGCGGCGCCCAGCGCACGCGTCCCCCGGCTCTGTGTGGCCATGTCAACCCCCGATTCAGGCGGCCGTCCGCCGGTCGTCGGTGTGCGGATCGACTGGTGGGGACCGGCGAGCGGTGGGCGGCGCTTGCCGTCTCCCAGGGTGCCGAGCCGTGCGTTCGGCGGGGAGGCGGAGAAGAGGCGCACGGGGGGAAGGCAGGGTCGCACGACCCCGGCGCATCGCCGGACGTCTGCCCCGCGCGGACGTCGGCAATCGCCCGGCTCCCGGGCTTTCGGCCCACTCGTATCCTGGGGGCCGCACACCCGCACCCGTCCGCACACCCGTCCCCGATCGCGTCCCTACAGCCGTCCCCGAGTGCGTCCGCGCGCCCGTCCCCGTCCGAGTCGGCGCACTCGTCCGAGTCGGCGCATCCGTCCCCGTCCGAGTCCGCACACCCGTCCGAGTCGGCACACCCGTCCCCGCCCCCGTCCCCGTCCCCGTCCGCGCGCCGGTGCGCGTGTCCGTGTCAGAGAGGCCGTCCGTTGGAGCACCACCGCAGTCCGCAGCAGATCCCGGTCGTCGTGCTCGCCGGATTCCTGGGCTCCGGGAAGACCACGCTCCTCAACCACCTGCTGCACCGCGGCGGGGGCAGCCGGATCGGGGCGATCGTCAACGACTTCGGGGCCATCGAGATCGACGCGATGGCGGTGGCCGGCGCCCTCGGCGACTCGACCGTCTCGCTCGGCAACGGCTGCCTGTGCTGCGCCGTCGACGCCGGCGAACTGGACGAGTACCTGGAGCGGCTCGCCAACCCGGCCACCGGGATCGACGTCATCGTCATCGAGGCCAGCGGACTCGCCGAACCCCAGGAACTCGTCCGGATGCTGCTCGCCAGCGAGCACCCCGGCATCGTCTACGGCGGCCTCGTCGAGGTCGTCGACGCAGCCGAGTTCGACGGCACGCGCGCCCGGCACCCCGAGATCGACCGCCACCTCGCCCTCGCCGACCTGGTCGTCGTCAACAAGCTCGACCGGGCCGGGGACGGCGGTGCGCGCGTCCTGGACCTCGTGCGGTCGCTCACCGACCGCGGCGCGGCCGTCGTCCCCGCCACCTACGGCCGTGTCGACCCCGAGTTCCTCTTCGACTGCCGGCCCAGCGAGGAGCGCCTCGGCCAGCTGTCCTTCGACGACCTCCACGACCACGGCGCGGACGGCGCGAACGGCGCGCACGAGGGACATCTGCACGCCGGCTACGACAGCGTCTCCTTCGTCTCCGCGCCGCCCCTCGACCCGCGCCGCCTGATGACCTTCCTCGACAGCCGCCCCGAGGGGCTCTACCGGATCAAGGGACACGTCGACTTCGGGCCCTACGACACCGGCAACCGGTACGCCGTGCACGCCGTCGGGCGGTTCCTGCGCTTCTACCCGGAGCCCTGGAGCGAGGCCGACGAGCGGCTCAGCCGGCTCGTCCTGATCGGCTCCGGCATCGACGCCCCCGCCCTCCGCAAGGAGCTGGAGGCCTGCACGAACGACGCCCCACACACCGACGAACACGGCATGTGGGGCGTCCTGCGCTACGTACAGGGCCTCGCGGAGGGCCCCGACGAGGAGTACGAGGCCTAGACCGGGCCCGCCACCACCCACACCGTCTTCTGGAGCGAGACACCGGAGCCGTCGCGGCGCGGGTCGATCTCCGGGAGTTCGGCCGGGGTGCCGTTCTTCTGGGCCGCCTTGGCCGGGACCGGGCCCGCCCAGGCGAAGGACAGGCAGTCCTCGCCCTTGAGGAGGCGCTGGCAGCGGACGCCGCCGGTGGCGCGGCCCTTGCGCGGGTACTGGTCGAAGGGGGTCAGTTTGGCCGTCGTCTGCACCGAGTCGTCGAGCGTGCCGCGTGAGCCGGCCACCGTGAAGACCACCGCGTCGGCCGCCGGGTCCACCGCCGTGAAGGAGATGACCTTTGCGCCGTCGACGAGCTTGATGCCCGCCATACCGCCCGCCGGGCGGCCCTGCGGACGCACCTGGGAGGCCTGGTAGCGCAGCAGTTGCGCGTCGTCGGTGATGAAGACCAGGTCCTCCTCGCCGGTGCGCAGCTCCACCGCGCCGACGATCCGGTCGCCCTCCTTGAGCGTGATGACCTCCAACTCGTCCTTGTTGGACGGGTAGTCGGGCACCACACGCTTGACCACGCCCTGTTCCGTGCCGAGCGCCAGGCCCGGCGACGACTCGTCCAGCGTGATCAGGCAGACCGCCGTCTCGTCGTCCGCCAGGGAGAGGAACTCGGACAGCGGCGCGCCGCCCGCCAGGTTCGGGGCGGTCGCCGTCTCCGGGAGCTGCGGCAGGTCGACCACGTTGACGCGCAGCAGCCGGCCCGCCGAGGTGACCGCGCCGACCTCGCCGCGCGCGGTCGCCGGGACCGCCGAGACGATCACGTCGTGCTTGGCACGCCGGCCGTCGGCGTCCTCCGGGAACGGCTCGCCGTTCATGGTGCGGGCCAGCAGGCCGGTCGAGGACAGCAGCACCCGGCACGGGTCGTCGGCCACCTGGAGCGGCACCGCGGTCGCCGCGGCCCCCGAGGACGCCAGCAGGACCGTACGCCGCTCGGTGCCGAACTTCTTCGCGACCGCGGCCAGTTCGGCCGAGACCAGCTTGCGCAGTTCCGCGTCCGACTCCAGGATCCGGGTCAGCTCGGCGATCTCCGAGGTGAGCTTCTCCCGCTCCGCCTCCAGCTCGATACGGTCGAACCGGGTGAGGCGGCGCAGCGGGGTGTCCAGGATGTACTGGGTCTGGATCTCCGACAGCGAGAAGCGCTCCATCAGGCGCTGCTTGGCCTCGGCGCTGTTGTCGCTGGAGCGGATCAGCCGGATGACCTCGTCGATGTCGACCAGGGCGGTCAGCAGACCCTCGACCAGGTGCAGCCGGTCCCGGCGCTTGGTGCGGCGGAACTCGCTGCGCCGGCGGACCACCTCGAAGCGGTGGTCGAGGTAGACCTCCAGCAGCTCCTTGAGGCCCAGGGTGAGCGGCTGGCCGTCCACCAGCGCCACGTTGTTGATGCCGAAGGACTCCTCCATCGGCGTCAGCTTGTAGAGCTGCTCCAGGACCGCCTCCGGCACGAAGCCGTTCTTGATCTCGACGACCAGACGCAGCCCGTGCTCGCGGTCGGTGAGGTCCTTGACGTCGGCGATGCCCTGGAGCTTCTTGGCGTTGACCAGGTCCTTGATCTTGCCGATGACCTTCTCGGGGCCGACCGTGAAGGGCAGTTCGGTGATGACCAGGCCCTTGCGGCGGGCCGTCACCGTCTCCACCGCCACCGTGGCCCGGATCTTGAAGGTGCCGCGGCCCGTCTCGTACGCGTCCCGGACGCCGTCCAGGCCGACGATCCGGCCGCCGGTCGGCAGGTCGGGGCCCGGGACGTACTTCATCAGCGTGTCCAGGTCCGCGTTCGGATAGCGGATCAGGTGGCGGGCGGCCGCGACGACCTCGCCGAGGTTGTGCGGCGGCATGTTCGTCGCCATGCCGACCGCGATGCCCGAGGAGCCGTTCACCAGCAGGTTGGGGAAGGCGGCGGGCAGCGCCACCGGCTCCTGCTCCTGGCCGTCGTAGTTGGGCGCGAAGTCGACCGTGTCCTCGTCGATCGACTCGGTCATCAGGCTGGTCGCCTCGGCCATCCGGCACTCGGTGTACCGCATGGCGGCCGGCGGGTCGTCGTTGCCCAGCGAACCGAAGTTGCCGTGGCCGTCGACCAGCGGGACGCGCATCGAGAACGGCTGCGCCATGCGCACCAGCGCGTCGTAGATCGACGCGTCGCCGTGCGGGTGCAGCTTGCCCATCACCTCGCCGACCACACGCGCGCACTTCACGTAGCCGCGCTCGGGGCGCAGCCCCATCTCGTTCATCTGGTAGACGATGCGGCGGTGCACCGGCTTGAGGCCGTCGCGGGCGTCCGGCAGGGCGCGTGAGTAGATCACCGAGTACGCGTACTCGAGGTAGGAGCCGCGCATCTCGTCCACGACGTCGATATCGAGGATTCTCTCCTCGAACGAGTCGTCGGGCGGCGGGGTCTTCGTGCTGCGGCGGGCCATCGCTGCCGGCTCCTTGCTCAAGCGTGAAGGGATCTGACGCGGACCATTGTGGACCGCGACACTGACAACCCGGGCCAGGACCCGGTCTCCGCGGCCCGCCCCGGTGCCGATGAGGCGTTCGGGAACGGGTGGGACGCAGGCTACGCGATCCGCTCTGGGCGTATGTCGTGCGGGAACTTCGCCGGGTCCCCGCACGCTTGCATACAGTGGCAGGACCGGCAGAAAAACCGCGGTTCGAGACCGCTTCCGCGAGCGAAGGGACGTACATGCCCATGGGTCACACGACCACGGCCGAGACAGGCTCCGGAGGCCTGACAGCGACCGAGCACCGCTTGGCCAACGGTCTGCGCGTGGTGCTCTCCGAGGACCACCTGACCCCGGTCGCGGCGGTCTGCCTCTGGTACGACGTCGGTTCCCGGCACGAAGTCAAGGGCCGCACCGGCCTGGCTCACCTTTTCGAGCACCTGATGTTCCAGGGCTCCGCCCAGGTCAAGGGCAACGGCCACTTCGAGCTGGTGCAGGGCGCCGGCGGTTCGCTCAACGGCACCACCAGCTTCGAGCGCACCAACTACTTCGAGACCATGCCCGCCCACCAGCTGGAGCTCGCCCTCTGGCTGGAGGCCGACCGGATGGGCTCCCTGCTCGCCGCCCTGGACGACGAGTCGATGGAGAACCAGCGCGACGTCGTCAAGAACGAGCGCCGCCAGCGCTACGACAACGTGCCCTACGGCACCGCGTTCGAGAAGCTGACCGCCCTCGCCTATCCGGAGGGCCACCCCTACCACCACACGCCGATCGGCTCGATGGCCGACCTGGACGCGGCCACCCTGGAGGACGCCCGCGCGTTCTTCCGGACGTACTACGCGCCCAACAACGCCGTCCTGTCGGTCGTCGGCGACATCGACCCGCAGCAGGCGCTGGCCTGGGTCGAGAAGTACTTCGGCTCCATCCCGGCGCACGACGGCAAGCCCGCCCCGCGCGACGGCTCGCTGCCCGAGACCATGGGAGGGCAGCTGCGCGAGGTCGTCGTGGAGGAGGTCCCCGCGCGGGCGCTGATGGCCGCCTACCGGCTCCCGGAGGACGGCACGCGCGCGTCCGACGCGGCCGACCTCGCCCTCACCGTCCTCGGCGGCGGCGAGTCCTCCCGGCTCTACAACCGCCTGGTGCGGCGCGACCGTACGGCCGTCGCGGCCGGCTTCGGCCTGCTGCGCCTGGCCGGCGCGCCCTCCCTGGGCTGGCTGGACGTGAAGACCTCCGGTGATGTCGAGGTGCCGGTCATCGAGACCGCCATCGACGAGGAGCTCGCCCGGTTCGCCGAGGAGGGCCCCACGCCCGAGGAGATGGAGCGCGCCCAGGCCCAGTTGGAGCGCGAGTGGCTGGACCGGCTCGGCACCGTCGCGGGCCGCGCCGACGAACTGTGCCGCTTCGCCGTCCTGTTCGGCGACCCGCAGCTCGCCCTGACCGCCGTCCAGCGCGTCCTGACGGTCACCCCCGAGGAGGTCCAGGAGATCGCCAAGGCGCGGCTGCGCCCCGACAACCGCGCGGTGCTCGTCTACGAACCCAAGTCCCCGGAGACGGCCCCGGACGCCGACGTGCCCGAGGACCCCGAGGCCGAGGCCACGGTCGAAGCCGGCGACAACGACGAGGAGACGGCCAAGTGACCGAGCTCGCCAGCATGGACTTCCACCCGCAGCCCCAGCCGGGCGACGCCAGGCCCTGGGCCTTCCCCGCGCCCGAGCGCGGCACCCTGGACAACGGCCTGACCGTGCTCCGCTGCCACCGCCCCGGCCAGCAGGTCGTCGCCGTCGAGGTGCTGGTGGACGCGCCCCTGGACGCCGAACCGGCCGGCCTGGACGGCGTCGCCACCATCATGGCGCGCGCGTTCTCGGAGGGCACCGACAAGCACTCCGCCGAGGAGTTCGCCGCCGAACTGGAGCGCGCCGGCGCCACCCTCGACGCCCACGCCGACCACCCCTGCGTCCGCGTCAGCCTGGAGGTCCCGGCCTCCCGTCTGGCCAAGGGCCTCGGACTGCTCTCCGACGCGCTGCGGGCGCCCGCGTTCGCCGACAGCGAGGTCGAGCGGCTGGTCCGCAACCGCCTCGACGAGATCCCGCACGAGCAGGCCAACCCCAGCCGCCGGGCCGCCAAGCAGCTCTACAAGGAGCTGTTCCCGGCCACCGCGCGGATGTCCCGCCCCCGCCAGGGCACCGAGGAGACGGTCGAGAAGATCGACGCGGCCGCCGTCCGCGCGTTCTACGACCGGCACGTCCGCCCCGCGACCGCCACCGCGGTCGTCGTCGGCGACCTCACCGGCATCGACCTCGACGAACTGCTCGGCGAGACCCTGGGCGCCTGGCGCGGCACCACCGCCGAGCCCCGGCCGGTCCCGCCGGTCACCGCCGACGACACCGGCCGGGTCGTCGTCGTGGACCGTCCCGGAGCCGTCCAGACGCAGCTGCTCATCGGCCGCGTCGGCCCCGACCGGCACGACCGCGTCTGGCCCGCCCAGGTGCTCGGCACCTACTGCCTGGGCGGCACCCTCACCTCCCGCCTGGACCGCGTCCTGCGCGAGGAGAAGGGCTACACCTACGGCGTCCGCTCCTTCGGGCAGGTGCTGCGCTCCGCCCCCGACGGCAGCGGCGCCTCCCTGCTGGCCATCAGCGGCTCCGTGGACACCCCGAACACCGGTCCCGCGCTCCAGGACCTGTGGACGGTGCTGCGCACCCTCGCCGCCGAGGGCCTCACCGACGCCGAGCGCGACATCGCCGTGCAGAACCTGGTCGGTGTGGCGCCGCTCAAGTACGAGACGGCGGCCGCCGTCGCGGGCACCCTGGCCGACCAGGTCGAGCAGCACCTGCCCGACGACTTCCAGGCGACCCTCTACCGGCAGCTCGCCGCCACCGGCACCGTGGAGGCCACCGCGGCCGTGGTCAACGCCTTCTCGGTGGACCGGCTGGTGACCGTCCTCGTCGGGGACGCGGCGCAGATCAAGGAGCCCGTCGAGGCGCTCGGGATCGGCGAAGTCACGGTCGTCGCCGCCGAGTAACCGGGCGGGCGGCACACGCGCGTGGAGCGGCCCTGGTGACCGGGATGTCACCAGGGCCGCCGAATGTCCGAATTGGGGCGGAGGTTGCCTGTCTGCCCTGTGGGATGCGCTACAAAAACCCGGATCCGTTTGGGTATGGAAAGCGCGCCCTCGTAGGTTCTTCCGGGCTGTCCGTCATGCAGTGCGCCGCAACCGCGGCACCGGACAGTCATCGCCGAGTCCCCGTACGGCGCGAGCCAGGGGAGCCGGGGACCCACACGTCCCTGGGGTGAATCGGGCGCCCGCGCGAGCCGCGAGGGGGTCCGTAGGAGACCTTCCTGCTCCGAACCCGTCAGCTAACCCGGTAGGCGAGAGGGAAGGAAAGGACCAGCCTCTACATGGCGTTCATGTGCGCCTCCGGGAAGCACCGTCGTCCCGGCCGGGTGAAGCGCACCGGCGCGCAGGCCGCCGGCATCGCGGCCCTCACCACCACCGGTGTCATCGGCACCGTCTCCGCGGCCCCGGCCCTCGCCGCCGAGAACTCCGTCGAGCAGACCGGCCTCACCCCGGTCATCACGGTCAGCGACTCGGTGGTCGAGCAGATCGACGCCCAGGCCGTCACGCAGAAGGCCGAGGCCGAGCGCGAGGCGGCCCTGGAGGCCGCCCGCAAGGAGGCCGCGGCCAGGGCGAAGGAGGCGCACGAGGCCAAGGCGCGCGCCGCCCGGGCGGCCGAGCGCGAGCGCCTCAACGCCTTCGTCGCACCGATCTCGGGCTCCTACGTCTCCACCGGCTACAAGACCGGCGGCTCCCTGTGGTCCTCCGGCACCCACACCGGCATCGACTTCCACGCCGCCACCGGCACGGCCGTGCACGCCGTCGGCACCGGCACGGTCGTCTCCACCGGCTGGGGCGGGGCGTACGGCAACCAGATCGTCATCAAGATGGCCGACGGCATGTACACCCAGTACGGCCACCTGTCGTCCATCGGCGTCTCGGTGGGCCAGCAGGTCACCCCGGGCCAGCAGATCGGCCTCTCCGGCGCCACCGGCAACGTGACGGGCCCACACCTCCACTTCGAGGCCCGTACGACCGCGGAGTACGGCTCCGACGTCGACCCGGTCGCCTACCTCCGCAAGCACGGTGTGAACGTCTGACGACATACGGCCAGATCTTCACAAGCCCCGGCTCCCGAGCCGGGGCTTTCGCCGTTTTCGTGCCCCCGCTGTCCAAAATATATCCCTGGATTCCGGCCCCCCGTCGGAAATTCCGGCTCATTGCAATAGAGTCACGGAACGGACGCCACTCGGCGGCTTTTCTCGGGGATTAAGGCGGAGGTCGGTCATGCGTATTCCGGCGCACTCGGTATGCACGGCGATCCGGGACGACATCGTCGCGGGTGTCTACGAGCGAGGCGGCCGGCTCACCGAGGAACTGCTGGCCCGCCGCTACGGCGTCTCGCGCGTCCCCGTCCGCGAGGCCCTGCGCACCCTGGAGGCCGAGGGCTTCGTGGTGACGCGCCGGCACGCGGGCGCGTGCGTCGCCGAGCCGACCGAGCAGGAGGCGGCCGACCTGCTGGAGATGCGGATGCTCCTGGAGCCGCTGGGCGCCGCACGGGCCGCCCAGCGGCGCACCGAGGCCCACCTCAAGGTGCTGCGCGGGCTGGTCAGGCTGGGCCAGGAGCGGTCCCGCAGGGGCAACAGCGAGGATCTGCGCTCGCTGGGCGGCTGGTTCCACGAGACGCTCGCCCAGGCCTCCGGCAGCCACGCCCTGACCTCGACCCTCACCCAGCTGCGGCACAAGATCGCCTGGATGTACGCGGCCGACGCGCCCGCCAACCCCGTGGAGTCCTGGGCCGAGCACGGCGCCATCGTGGACGCGGTGGCGCGCGGCGACGGCGAGCGCGCACGGGCGATCACCGCGCTGCACACCGAGCGCGTGACGGCCGCCCACCGGCTGCGGTTCTCGGGCGGGGCCGACCGGGCGAACGGTGTGAGGACTTCGCAACCTCCCGTAAACATGTCGGGCCTGCGGCATTAACACGAGCGCCGTATACAAAGAGATGTTATTCAGCGGAGCCGTATTTCCGCTGCCCTTATTCGCGCGCGCCGGGAATTTCCGGTGGCGCGCTATTGGTGTGCCTGGTGCAAATGGTGCGGGGCGTGCGGAACGCCTCGCCGCGCACGCCGGAGCCGAGGCGGGGCAAATTTCCGGGGCGGAAAACGGCGAGGCCGCGCCGCCCCGTTCGGGTGCGGCGCGGCCTCGGCCCTGACGTGCGGGCGGCGCTGTGTCGCTCAGACGGTCTCGGGGAGCTCCTCGAGACCCTCGGCGACCAGCTTGGCCAGGCGGTCGAGGGCGGCGTCGGAGCCCTCGGCGTCGGAGGCGAGGACGATCTCCTCGCCGCCCTGGGCGCCCAGGCCCAGGACAGCCAGCATGGAGGCCGCGTTGACAGGGTTGCCCCCGGCCTTGGCGATCGTCACCGGGACGCCTGCGGCCGTGGCGGCTCGGACGAAGATGGAAGCGGGGCGGGCGTGGAGGCCCTCGGCCCAGCCGACGTTGACGCGGCGCTCAGCCATGTGATGCTGCCCTTCGGTTTTCAGGGTTGTCTAGACCAGTTTCCCATAACGTGAAGCATCCCCGGAGCGGACACGGATGCCCTCCGGGTGTGTCGTCGGACCGCGGCCTCGGCCCGACTTCCGTCCTCCACAGACTGCCTCGCGCCGTTGTCGGACGCGAGCCGTACTCTGGGGCCCATGCAGACCCCGGCGGACCGGCAGGACCGGCACGAGTACCCCGCCCACTGGGAGGCGGACGTGGTACTGCGCGACGGTGGCACCGCGCGCGTCCGGCCCATCACCGTCGATGACGCCGACCGCCTGGTCAGCTTCTACGAGCAGGTCTCGGACGAGTCGAAGTACTACCGCTTCTTCGCGCCCTACCCCAGGCTCTCCGCCAAGGACGTCCACCGCTTCACGCACCACGACTTTGTGGACAGGGTGGGACTCGCGGCCACCATCGGCGGCGAGTTCATCGCCACCGTACGCTATGACCGCATTGGCGCCGACGGCATGCCCGCGTCGGCCCCCGCCGACGAGGCCGAGGTCGCCTTCCTCGTCCAGGACGCCCACCAGGGCCGCGGTGTCGCCTCCGCTCTCCTGGAGCACATCGCCGCCGTCGCGCGCGAGCGCGGCATCCGCCGGTTCGCCGCCGAGGTGCTGCCCGCCAACTCCAAGATGATCAAGGTGTTCACGGACGCCGGCTACACCCAGCAGCGCAGCTTCGAGGACGGCGTGGTCCGGCTGGAGTTCGACCTGGAGCCCACCGACCGCTCCCTCGCGGTCCAGCGCGCCCGCGAACAGCGCGCGGAGGCCCGCTCGGTACGACGGCTGCTCGCCCCCGGCGCGGTCGCGGTGGTTGGCGTCGGCCGCGCGCCCGGCGGCGTCGGCCGCAGCGTCCTCGGCAACCTCCGGGACGCCGGCTTCACCGGCCGCCTGCACGCCGTGAACCGGGCCTTCCCGCAGGACCTCAAGGAGGTCGACGGGGTGCCCGCGCACCGCTCCGTGCGGGACATCGACGGACCGGTCGACCTCGCCGTGGTCGCCGTCCCCGCCGAGCACGTCCCCTCCGTCGTCACGGACTGCGGCGAGCACGGCGTCCAGGGGCTCGTCGTCCTGTCCGCCGGATACGCCGAGAGCGGCCCGGACGGCCGCGAGCGCCAGCGCGAACTGGTCCGGCACGCGCGCACGTACGGCATGCGGATCATCGGCCCCAACGCCTTCGGCGTCATCAACACCGCCGCCGACGTCCGGCTGAACGCCTCCCTCGCGCCCGAGATGCCGCGCCCCGGCCGCATCGGCCTGTTCGCCCAGTCCGGCGCCATCGGGATCGCCCTGCTGTCCCGGCTGCACCGGCGGGGCGGCGGCGTCACCGGGACCACGGGCGTGTCCACGTTCGTCTCGTCGGGCAACCGCGCGGACGTCTCCGGCAACGACGTCCTCCAGTACTGGTACGACGACCCCGAGACCGACGTCGTCCTCATGTACCTGGAGTCCATCGGCAACCCGCGCAAGTTCACGCGCCTCGCGCGGCGGACGGCGGCGGCCAAGCCCCTGGTCGTCGTGCAGGGCGCCGGGTCCGCGCCGCAGGGGCACGCGGTACGGGCGACGCGGCTGCCGCACGCCACGGTGTCCGCGCTGCTGCGGCAGGCCGGGGTGATCCGCGTCGACACCATCACCGAGCTGGTCGACGCGGGGCTGCTGCTCGCGCGCCAGCCGCTGCCGGCCGGGCCGCGCGTGACGATCCTCGGCAACTCGGAGTCGCTGGGGCTGCTGACGTACGACCGGTGCCTGGCCGAGGGGCTGCGGCCCGCGCCGCCGCTGGACCTGACGACGGGGGCGACCGCGCAGGAGTTCCACGGCGCGCTGGCCGCCGCGCTCGCGGACGACTCCTGCGACGCGGTGATCGTGACGGCCATACCGGCGATCGGGGAGGGCCCGGTCGGGGACGCGGAACTGGCGGAGGCGCTGCGGTCGGCCGCGGAGCGGGTCCCGGGCAAGCCGGTCCTCGTGGTGCACGTGGAGCTCGGCGGGCTCGCGGAGGCGCTGTCTGCCGCGGGCCGTACCGCACCGCAGGCGGGCGCGACGGCACCCGCCACCGGAGGCGGCGCCCAGCTCCCCCCGCTCCCCGCCTCGCCCGAACGGGGTGACCCCCCTCGCCCCGCCCCGGCGGCGGGACCCGCCCAGGCACCGCCCGCCGCCGGCACCGGAACCGCGAAGCCCTCCCCTGTCCACCCCTGCTCCCGCCTCATCCCCGCCTACCCCGCCGCCGAGCGCGCCGTCCGCGCCCTCGCCGAGGCGGTGAGGTACGGGCAGTGGCGGCGGGAGGCGGCCGAGCCCGGGAAGGTGCCGGAGTACGAGGACATCGACGAGAAGGGGGCCGCGGAGCTGATCGGCTCCCTGCTGGAGCGGGGTGAGGGGCTCACCCTCGGCGTCGAGGAGACCTGCGCGCTGCTCGGCAGGTACGGCATCGACGTGCACCGCGCGCTGCCCGCCCGCACCCCCGACGCCGCCGTGGAAGCCGCCCGCGACCTCGGCTACCCCGTCGCCCTCAAGGCCACCGCACCTCATCTGCGGCACCGCGCCGACCTGGGCGGCGTCCGCCTCGACCTGGCCGACGAGGAGCAACTGCGCCGCGCGTACGCCGAGTTGTCGGAGCTGTTCGGGCCGCCCCAGGAACTGCGCCCGGTGGTGCAGCGGATGGCGCCCCGGGGCGTCGACACCGTCGTACGGGCCGTGATCGACCCGGCGGCCGGGGCCGTGCTGTCGTTCGGGCTCGCCGGGGCCGCCTCGCAGCTGCTCGGCGACATGGCGCACCGGCTGGTTCCGGTCACCGACCGGGACGCGACCTCGCTGCTGCGGTCGATCCGGACCGCGCCCCTGCTGTTCGGCTGGCGCGGGGCCGCCCCCGTGGACACGCCCGCTCTGGAGGAGCTGCTGCTGCGGGTCTCCCGGCTGGTCGACGACCACCCCGAGGTGGTCGCGGTCACGCTGGAACCGGTCGTGGTCGCCCCGCGCGGCGTGAGCGTCCTCGGTGCCACCGTCCGCCTCGCGCCCCCGCCGGCCCGTGACGACCTGGGCCCGCGGACCCTGCCCGCCTACTGAGACGAACGTCCGCCGCGGCCGACGGCGTTCGAGGTGGGTGCCCGCTCCTGGCCCGGGCCCCCTTGACCACGGATTAAGATGGACGCCATGGCCAAGACCAGTACGACGACCCAGGGGCTGCGCGTCGCGATCGAGCGCAGCGGCTACTACCCGGCCCTCGTGGCCGAGGCGGTGGAGGCCGCTGTGGGCGGGGAGCCGATCCGGTCGTACCTGGTCCACCAGGAGACCACGTTCGACCAGAACGAGGTGCGGCGGCACGTGACCGTGCTCGTCCTCACCGGCAACCGCTTCATCGTCAGCCACACCGACGAGCAGGCCGCCGACAGCACCTCCCCGACGCCGTACGCCACCACCTCGACCGAGTCGGTCAAGCTCGGCCGGATCTCGTCGGTCGTGGTCAGCCGGGTCGTCGCCAACCCCGAGCAGTACACCCCGGGCACCCTGCCCCGCGAGATCGTGCTGACCATCGGCTGGGGCGCCGTCTCCCGCATCGACCTGGAGCCCGCCGCCTGCGGCGACCCCAACTGCGAGGCCGACCACGGCTACACGGGCAGCTCCACCGCCGACGACCTCAGCCTGCGCGTCAGCGAGGCCGGGGACGGCCCGGAGACGGTGCGCCAGGCGCTCGTCTTCGCCCAGGCCATCTCCGAGGCGACCGCGGACGTCACGCGCTGATGGCGTACGCCGCCTGGGACCACCCCGAACCCCTCGCCCTCGGCTCCGCGCCGCTGCCCGAGTACGGCAGCGGCTCCCTCGCCGACCTGCTGCCCACCCTGGCCGCGGGCATGGCCGTACCCGGCATGACCGCGTCGATCACGGAACTGACCGCCGCCGACCGTAACTGCGTCTTCCTGATCGACGGGCTGGGCTGGGAGCAGATCAAGGCCCACCCGGCCGAGGCGCCCTTCCTGACCTCGCTGCTCGGCAGCTCGCGCGGCGGCACGGGACGGCCGATCACCGCCGGCTACCCGGCGACCACCGCGACCTCGCTCGCCTCCGTCGGCACCGGCCTGCCGCCCGGCGCGCACGGCCTGCCCGGCTACACGGTCCGCAACCCGGCCACCCGCCAGCTGATGAACCAGCTGCGCTGGCAGCCCTGGTCCGACCCGGCCGCCTGGCAGCCGTACCCCACCGTCTTCCAGCTCGCCCAGGCCGCGGGCGTGCACTGCGCCCAGGTGTCCTCCCCGGCCTTCCAGAACACCCCGCTCACCAAGGTCGCGCTCAGCGGCGGAACGTTTCACGGGCGGCTGACCGGCGAGGAGCGCATGGACCTCGCGGCGCAGCAACTGGCCGCCGCGGACCGCTCCCTGGTCTACACGTACTACGCCGAGCTCGACGGCGCCGGGCACCGCTACGGCGTCGACTCCGACACCTGGCGCGGCCAGCTGATGCACGTCGACCGGCTCGTCCAGCGGCTCGCCGAGCAGCTCCCGGCACGCAGCGCGCTCTACGTCACCGCCGACCACGGCATGGTCGACATCCCGTTCGACGAGCAGCACCGGATCGACTTCGACGAGGACTGGGAGCTGCGGGCCGGCGTCGCGCTGCTGGGCGGCGAGGGCCGGGCCCGGCACGTGTACGCGGTGCCGGGCGCCGAGGGCGACGTCCTGACCTGCTGGCGCGAGGTGCTCGGCGAACAGTTCTGGGTGGCCTCGCGGGACGAGGCGATCGAGACCGGCTGGTTCGGCCCGCCGGACCGGTTCGACGAGCGGGTGTACGAGCGCATCGGCGACGTGGTCGCCGCCGCCCACGACGACGTCCTGCTCATCGCCTCCGAGCGGGAGCCCAAGGAGTCGGCGATGGTCGGCAACCACGGCTCGATGACCCCCGCCGAACAGCTGGTGCCGCTGCTCGAAGTACGCTCCTGAAACCCTGTCCCACGCTTCGCCGAAAGGTGCTCAACTCCTCATGCCCGAGCTGGTGTTCTTCTCCGGAACGATGGACTGCGGGAAGTCGACCCTGGCTCTGCAGATCGAGCACAACCGGTCGGCCCGCGGTCTCGTCGGCATGATCTTCAGCCGCGACGACCGCGCCGGCCACGGCAAGCTGTCCTCCCGGCTCGGCCTGGTCACCGACGCCGTGGAGGTCGAGGACGAGCAGGACCTGTACGCCTACCTGGTCGACCACCTCTCCCAGGGCGGTCGCGCCGACTACGTCATCGCCGACGAGGCGCAGTTCCTCGCGCCGGAGCAGATCGACCAGCTCGCGCGCGTGGTGGACGACCTGGGCCTGGACGTCTACGCCTTCGGCATCACCACCGACTTCCGCTCCAAGCTGTTCCCCGGCTCCCAGCGGCTGGTGGAGCTGGCCGACCGGGTCGAGGTGCTCCAGGTGGAGGCCCTGTGCTGGTGCGGAGCCCGCGCCACCCACAACGCCCGCACCGTCGGCGGCGAGATGGTCGTCGAGGGCGCCCAGGTGGTCGTCGGAGACGTCAACGAGGCGGCCGGGAAGGTCGGTTACGAGGTGCTGTGCCGGCGCCACCACCGGCGCCGGATGACCGCCGCCTCGGCCCGCGCGGCGGCCCTCTCCCCGGACGTCCTGCCGGTGGCCTCCGGCTGACCCCTCAGAACGCCCCGGGCGACAGGGACAGCTCAGCCCAGATGCACTTCCCGTCCCGGGTGTGACGGGTGCCCCACCGCTGGGCGACCGAGGCGACCAGCTGGAGACCGCGTCCGCCCTCGTCCGTCTCCGAGGTGCGCCGGATCCGGGGAGTCGTCAGGCTCCCGTCGGAGACCTCGCAGATCAGGCTGTCGCTGTACAGCAGCCGCAGCCGCACCGGCCCCTTGGCATGCCGGACCACGTTCCCGATCAGCTCGCTGACCACGAGCTCGGCCGCCATGGCCAGCTCGTCCAGGCCCCAGCGGGACAGCTGCTCCCGGACGTGCTCCCGGGCCTGCCCGGCCGCCCGCGGGTCCTCGGGCAGCGGCCAGGACGCCATCCGCTCGGGGGCCAGCATGTGCAGACGGGCGACGAGCAGGGCCGCGTCGTCGGGCGCGCTGGGCTGCTCACGGGGCAGCAGCCGGGCCGTGATCCGGTCGCAGAGCCGCTCCAGGTCGTCGAGGTCGGTGCTCCGCAGCAGGTCCGCCAGTTCGGCCATGCCCGCGTCGAGTTCGCGGTCCGGGGACTCCAGCAGCCCGTCGCTGTACAGCACCAGCACACTCCCGTCCCCGAGCCGCAGGTCGACGGTCTGGAAGGGCGGTCCGGCCGCGCCGAGCGGCGGGTCGGGGGAGAGCTCGGGGAAGTACACCGAACCGTCCGGCTCGACCACGGCGGGCGGCGGATGACCGGTCACCGCGAGGGTGCACACCCCCGTGGTGGCGTCGTGGAGCGCGTACAGACAGGTGGCGAACGAGTCCTCGCCCAGCTCGCTGACCACCTGGTTGAGCCGGCTCATCACCTCGTCGGGCGCCAGCTCCAGGTCGGCCAGGGTGTGGACGGCGGTGCGCAGCCGGCCCATGGTGGCCGCCTCCGACAGACCGTGGCCCATCACGTCACCGACGACCAGCACCACGCGGCCGCCGGACAGCGGGATCACGTCGTACCAGTCGCCGCCCACCTCGGCGCCCTCCGCGGCGGGCAGATAGCGCGCGGCCGTGGTGCACTCCGGCAGCTCGGGCAGGTGCCGGGGGAGCAGGCCGCGCTGCAGTTCCTGGCAGCGGGTGTACTCCGCGTCGTAGAGCCGGGCGCGTTCGAGCGCGTGGGCGACCAGGGCGCTGATCGCGGTCAGCAGCGTCCGCTCCTCGGGGGCCAGGTCGCGCGGCCGGTCGAAGGAGATCGTGCAGACGGCGAAGGTGCGCCCGGAGGCGGTCAGCGGCAGGAACGCCCAGGCCTGCTTCCCGGCCAGGCCCGGCCGCCCGGCGTGCTCGGGGTAGCGCTCGGCGTACTCCCGCGTCGACGGGATGAACAGCGGCGCGCCGGTCAGGACCGCCTCCGCGATCGGACCGTCCGCCCCGATCTCCCGGTCGTCGATCGCGTCGAGCATCGCCCGCGGGTAGCCCATGGACCCGACGACGTGCGACTTGCCGGCCTCTATGGCGATCACGCCCAGTCCGGACGCGTCGAACAGCGGGAGCACCCCCTCGGCGATCGCGTTCACGACGTCCTGCGACGTCATCGCCTTGGCGAGCGCCGTGGTCAGGCCGGCGATCTGGGCCGCCCGCTCGGCGGCGGCACGCGCGGCGGCCTCCTGCTCCGCCTCGCGCTGCCGCCGCTCGGTGACGTCCGTCAGATAGAGGGTGAGCCCGGACGGCCCCGGGACCAGCCGCAGGAAGTGCGAGCGGCCGGGCGCCATCCGCACATCGAGCCCGGTGGGCTCCGCGGCGGCGGCCGCCGCCCGGAACCGGTCCTCCAGGTCCGGCACCTTCCGCACCGCGGGCAGCCCCCACAGGACGCGCCCGATCAGTTCCTCCTCGGGCAGCCCGAAGGTGCGCTCGGCCTCGCGGTTGACGAAGACGATCCGCCAGTCGTCGTCCACCAGCACGAAACCGTCGCTCATCAGGCGCAGCGCACGGCCCAGCGCGTCCCGGGCGCTGCGGGTCGCGCCGCTGTCCCACACCATGCCCACCACGCGCACCGGCTCGCCGCCCTCGTCGCACAGCACCGAGCCACGGGCCTGGTTCCAGCTGTAGCCGCCGTCCGGCTGGCGCATCCGGTACTCGGCCTCGTAGCCGGTGCGGTCGCGGATCGCCCGCTCCATGGCGGCCAGGGCGGACGCCAGGTCGTCGGGGTGGGTCAGCTTGATCCAGCTCTCCACCCGGGACTCGTAGTCGTCCGGGAGCGCGCCGAAGACGGCGACGGCCGCGTCCGCCCAGTCCAGTTCACCGGTCCGCAGATCCCACTCCCAGGTACCGACCGACACCCGCTTCAGCGCCTGCCGGAGCCGCTCCGCGCCCAGCTCCTCCCGCGGCGGCCGGGCCCGCGGCCGGGCCTCCCGGACGAACTCCCCGATCCAGTCGGCCACGGCACGCAGATACGCCCACTGCCGCGCCGTCGGTTCCCCGTCGGCGTCCGTGAGCAGGGTGAGCGCGCCGACGGCGCGGTCCCCGCTGAAGAACGGCACGGAGGCCAGGCCGGTACCGGGCCAGGCCGCGGCGGCCGGTCCGGGCGACTCTCCGGAGCCCGCCGGCACCCAGGCCGGACGGCCCTCGCGCACCGCCCGCGCCGGCCCGGTCCCGCCCTCCTCGGAGACCAGCTCCCAGGCCAGGGTCAGGGCCGGCGGCAGCCCCGCCGACGACACCAGCCGCAGCGTCGACGTCGGGCCGCGCAGATGGATGGCGCCCCCCAGAGCCCGCAGCTCCGCCGCCGCGTGGTGCAGGCCCAGTCGAAAGACGTCGCTCTCGCCGATCCCGCGCTCAGTGCTCGCCAGCAGGGCGAGACGCGCATGCGCGCCCATGGCGCCGAGCGTACCCCGCGAGGCGCCCCGGCGCCCTTGCTGCCGGGGCCGTACGGGGGCGGCTCAGCGCGGACCCTGGATCACCGAGAAGAGCGCGCCCTCCGGGTCCGCCACCGTCGCGACCCGGCCGTGCGCGCTGTCCCGGGCCGGCCTCACCACCCGCCCGCCGAGCGCGGTGGCCTCGCGCAGGGCGGCGTCCGCGTCGGCCACCTCGAAGTACGTCAGCCAGTGCGGCCCCCGGTCCCGGGGCAGCGAGAGCCCGACACCGTGGATGCCGGCCACCGGGCGGCCCCCGACGTGCAGCGTCACGTAGTCGAAGCCGGGGGAGACCACCGGCTCCTCCTCGTACCCGAACACCGTCTCGTAGAACTTGGCGACGCCCGCGGTCTCGAAGGTGAGCAGCTCGTTCCAGACGGGCGAGCCGGGGACACCGGTGACGGCCGTGCCCAGGTGGGCCGAGCCCTGCCAGATGCCGAACACCGCGCCCGCGGGGTCGGAGCCGATGGCCAGCCGCCCGGCCTCGGCCGCGTCCAGCGGGCCGACCCCCACCGTGCCGCCGCACAGCCGGGCCGTCTCGGCCGCCAGGTCCACGTCGTCCGAGGCGAAGTACGGCGTCCAGGCGACCGGCAGCGGCCGGTCCGGCGGCAGCTGCCCGATGCCGGCCACCTCGCGCCCGTCGAGCAGGGCCCGGACATAGGGGCCGAGCTGCTGCGGGCCGGGCTGGAACTCCCAGCCGAACAGGGTTCCGTAGAACTCCTCGGTCGCGGTCAGGCCGTGCACCATCAGACTCACCCAGCAGGGGGTGCCGGGCGCGCGCCGAGCGTGCGTGCCGCCGTTCGCGCCCGCCGATCCCCGTACCTCGGTCATCGTCACTCTCTCCTCGGCCCCTCAGGTGGCCGTGTCGCTTGCGCCGTCCGGACCGGTCGCGCCGCAGCCGCGGGCACGCCCTGTGCCGGTGCCCGCACCCTCCGTGGCGCCCGGTGCCCACGGCTGTGGGGCGGCAGCGCCGCGAGGATGCCTGCTCTGCCGCTTTCCCGCCCGTTTCCGGTCGCTTGCCGCCGGGTGTCCATCAGCTGTACAGCATGTGCCCGATCCCGTACGCCCGGTGATCGAGGCTGTCCGGCCGAGCAGAGTAGTCGTACCTGGACGATGCGGCCACCCCTGGCGTAAGGATGGGGCCATGGAAGCCATCATCGCCGCAACCGAACTCGCCGACGACCTGGCCGGTCCCAACCCGCCGGTCCTGCTGGACGTCCGCTGGCAACTGACCCCGCCCGGCGCGCCGGGCTTCGACGGCCGCGCCGCCCACGCGGCCGGGCACGTCCCCGGCGCCGTCTTCGTGGACCTGGACGAGGAACTGGCCTCGGCGCCCGGCGGGCACGGCCGCCATCCGCTGCCCGACCTCGCCGTCTTCGGTGCGGCGATGCGCCGCGCGGGCGTCTCGGCGGCCCGGCCGGTCGTCGTGTACGACGGCGGGCAGGGCTGGGCGGCCGCCCGCGCCTGGTGGCTGCTGCGCTGGACGGGTCACCCGGACGTGCGGGTCCTCGACGGCGGGTTGCCGTCCTGGGAGGGCGTTCTTTCGACCGACGCGATCGACCCGGACCGCGGCGACTTCGAACCGGTGCCGGGGGCCGCGCCGCTGCTCGACGCGGACGGGGCGGCCGGACTGGCCCGCTCGGGGGTGCTGTTCGACGCCCGCGCGGGGGAGCGGTACCGGGGTGAGGTGGAGCCGATCGACCGGGTCGGCGGGCACATCCCCGGGGCCGTGTCGGCGCCGACCACGGAGAACGTCGGCCCGGACGGCCGCTTCCTGCCGGCCGCCGAACTCCGCGACCGCTTCAAGGGTCTGGGCGCCGCGGAGGGTGCCCAGGTCGGCGTGTACTGCGGCTCCGGTGTCTCCGGCGCCCACGAGGTGCTGGCGCTGGCCGTCGCGGGCATCCCGGCGGCGCTGTACGTCGGTTCGTGGTCGGAGTGGTCCTCCGACCCGTCCCGCCCGGTGGCGGTCGGTCCCGACCCGCAGTAACACCGGCCGGGAGAAGTCAGCCGAAAGAGGGGCACGCGTGCGTGCCCCTCTTTTCGTACCGGCTCGACCGGTACCGGCCCGCGACCGGTACCGGCCCGCGCCTACTCCTGCTTCTTGCGCCGTGTGCCGAAGACGATCTCGTCCCAGCTGGGCACGGCGGCCCGGCGGCCGGGGCGGACGCCGTCGGCCTCGGCCTGGCGGTCGGTCGAGCCGATCAGCCGGTCGCGGTGGCCGCCGACGGAGCGGGGCATGAGGACGTCCGCGTAGGCGGAGCCGGCCGAGGCCGCCGGGGCGGGGGGTTCCTCCGCCACCGGTTCGGTGACGGGTTCCTCCGGCTGGGGCTCCACCGGGCGCTCCGGGACCACCATGTCGCCCCGGAAACTCGGCACCGCCTCCAGCAGGCTGGTCAGCGAGTCGCGCTCGGCGACGCCCTCCTCCACCGGTTCGGACGCCTGCGCGGGCAGGGCCAGCCGCTCCCGGTCCGGGGTGCGGTCCAGCGGCCGGTCGCGCGGCAGCCGTGCGATCCGCGGCACGAACGGAAAGCTGGGCTCGGGCACGGCCAGGTCGTCGGACTCGCCGATCAGCGAGCGGGCCTCCTCGTCGACGGCCTGGACGAGCCGCCGGGGCGGGTCGTAGGTCCAGCTCGCCGAGTGCGGTTCGCCCGCGACCAGGTAGACGAGCAGCACCTCCCAGGTGCCGTCGTCGCGGCGCCAGGAGTCCCACTGCACGGTGTCCTTCTCGGCGCCGCGCAGCACCAGCCGCTCCTGCACGGCCTCGCCGAGCGGCGGACCGGAGTTCTCGCCGGGCCTGCGGACCGGGGTCTTCCGGGCCCGCTCGGCCATGAAGGCGCGCTCGGCCAGTACCGGACCCTCGAAGCGCCGCACCCGGTCGACGGGGATCCCGGCGAGTTGCGCGACCTCTTCCGCGGTCGCACCCGCTCGTATCCGCGCCTGGATGTCTCGGGGCCGCAGATGGCTCTCGACCTCGATCTCGATCTGACCGAGCCGGGGCCGGTCGCCGCGCACGGCGGCCCGGAGCCGTTCGTCGATCGGAAGGGTGTACTCCGTTGAGTCGGCAGCCTTGAGCACCAGCCGTGTGCCGTCATTTGAGACGGCCACGACACGCAGTTCGGGCATGGGGACCTCCCGGGTGGTGCCTGCCGACGTCACGTGCGTCGCTGCTTCCACTAGTCGAGTGTGGCCTGCCCGGGTGCAGCCTGCCACAACCTTGCCGAGTTGCCCGGCGTGTCGGGCACGGGCCCGGGAACGCCGTTATGGCACGGTTACCTATTCACAACGCTAAGTGACGAACTCTGTCACCCTGTGCAACCAGTCCCCTCCCGGCGGTCCTGCAAGGCCCCGGACGCCCTGGCGGGAGACCGGACCCAGGGCTCGCAACGGTACTCCATTTGGGCCACGTGCGTGGATTGGCGCGCGCCCAAGTTCTGGCAACAACCGTTCTTCGGCCCCCTGTTGCCCATCTCGGGCGATCTTGAACGTGGCGTACTTCACGCAATGCGCAGAAACGGAACTAATGGTTTCGCTCGTACGTCCCCTTCTTGTGCAGTCGTTCGAACAAGTACGGGAAGGGCAGGCAAGGTTCGGGAATGCGTGAAAGGCCCGGTTCCGATGACCAGACCAGCGCGGTGGAGGAGGTGAGGAGTGGTCCGAGGCGGATCGACCTCAGCGTGCCCCAGGTCGCGGGCAGCGCGGTGGCGGCGGTGGTGGCCGCCAAACTCGCCTCCTACTTCGGGGTGTACGGCACGATCCTCGGCGCCGGACTCGTCAGTGTGGTCGCCACCTGCGGCGGCACGCTGTTCCAGCACTTCTTCCGGCGCACCGGCGAGCAGTTCCGGGACGCCACGACCGCCGTCCGCCCCCGGGAGCAAGCGCCCCCGGCGGCCGGCGGGTTCACAGCGGGCACCCTCCACCGCTCCCGGGCGCGGGCCCGGCGCCGTCCGCTGCTCGCGGCCGTCCTGGTGTTCGCGGTGACCATGGCCGGCATCACGACCTACGAACTGGTCTCCGGCGACAGCTTCAGCGGCGGCTCCGGTACGACGGTCAGCGGCGCGGTCACCGGCGGCACCGGGTCCTCGAAGTCGTCCGGCACCACGGACCCGTCCGGTTCCCCGGCCCCGAAGTCCGACGACGGCACGACGACTTCACCCGATCCGGCGTCCCCGGAGCCGTCCTCGGCGTCGTCCTCCGCACCCTCGTCGTCCTCGTCGTCCTCGTCGGACGGGCCGAGCACCTCCGCGGGTGACGGCGCCGGCGCCGCGACCCCGTCCGCGAGCGGTGAGCCGGACGCGACCTCCGCGCCGGACGCCTCCACGGCTACGGACCCAGCACCCTCCGCAAGTAGTCGTTCTGGAACAGCCGGTCCGGATCAAGCCGATCCCGCAACGCCGTGAACTCGCCGAAGCGCGGGTAGACCCCGGAGAGGTACTCCGCGTCCCTGGTGTGCACCTTGCCCCAGTGCGGGCGGCCCTCGTGCGCGGTGAAGATGCGCTCGGCAGCGGTGAAGTACGCCTGGTAGGGCGTGCCCCGGAACATGTGCACGGCGATGTAGGCGCTGTCCCGGGCGGAGGCGGTGGACAGCGCGATGTCGTCGGCCGGGGCGGTGCGGACCTCGACCGGGAAGTTGACCCTGAGACCGGAACGGTCGACCATCTCCCGCAGTTCCCGCAGCGTGTCCACCAGTGCCTCGCGCGGGACGGCGTACTCCATCTCCACGAAGCGCACCCGGCGCGGCGAAGTGAAGACCTTGTACGGGATGTCCGTGTAGGTCCGCGCGGACAGCGCCGTGCTGGATATCCGGGCGATCGCCGGTACGACGGCGGGCGCCGCGCGGCCGGCCAACTGGGCCGCGTGGAAGACGCCGTTGGAGAGGAACTCGTCCTCGAACCAGCCGGCCAGCCGGCTCACCGGCTCCGGCGGGCCCGCGCTGCGGTTGTTGCGCTTGGTGTTGGTGTTGCCGGTGTGCGGGAACCAGTAGAACTCGAAGTGCTCGTTCTCGGCGCGGAGCTGGTCGAACTCGGAGAGCACCCGGTCCAGCGGCATCGGCTCCTCCCGCGCGGTGAGCAGGAAGATCGGTTCCACGGCGAAGGTGATCGCGGTGACGATGCCGAGGGCGCCGAGACCGACCCGCGCGGCCGCGAAGACCGCGCGCTCCTCCTCGGACCCCTCCGGTGAGCAGGTCAGCACCGAGCCGTCGGCGGTGACCAGTTCCAGCGCCCTGATCTGGGCGGCGAGCGAGCCGGACTCGCGGCCGGTGCCGTGCGTGCCGGTGCTGGTGGCCCCGGAGACCGTCTGCTCCATGATGTCGCCCATGTTGGTCAGCGACAGGCCCTCGCGGGCCAGGGCGATGTTGAGCCGCTTGAGCGGGGTGCCGGCCTCGACCGTGACCGTCATGGCCTTGCGGTCGATGTCGCGGATGCCGGTCAGCAGCTGGGGGCGGATCGAGACGCCGTCCGTCGCGGCGATGGCGGTGAAGGAGTGGCCGCTGCCGACCGGCTTCACCTTCAGGCCGTCCTCCGCCGCCTGCCGTACGGCCGCGGCCAGCTCGTCCACGGAGGCGGGCGTGACCTCCCGCGCGGGGCGGACGGTGACATTCCCTCCCCAGTTACGCCACGTGCCGTTCTTCCCGCTCGCTGTGCTGCTCAACGGTGCCTCCCCGACGCGCGACCGGCCTGTTCAGCCGGCGGTACCCGAGGAAACCGACCGCGACCGCGACGGCTCCGGAGACGACCGGAACCCCGTACCCGGCGCGGGCACCGGCAGCGTCGATCACCCAGCCGGCGACCGAGGAGCCGAGCGCCACCCCGACCGCGAGGCCGGTGCTCACCCAGGTCATGCCCTCGGTGAGCTTCGCGCGAGGTACGTGCTCTTCGATGAGGGACATGGTCGTGATCATCGTCGGCGCGATGGACAGACCCGCAACGAACAGCGCCACGGCCAGAAGCGGCAGGTTTCCGACCAGTAGGAGGGGGATCATACTCACGGCCATCGCGCATATGCCCAGCAGCCACCTGCGTTCGGGCTTCCCCGCGAACCGCATCAGCCCGAAGACCGCGCCGGCCAGGCAGGAGCCCGCCGCGTACAGGGCCAGGACGATGCTGGCGGCGCCCTTGTGGCCGCGTTCGTCGGCGAAGGCGACGGTCACCACGTCGACCGCCCCGAAGATCGCTCCGGTGGCCACGAACGTCGCCACCAGCACCTGGAGGCCGGGGGCGCGCAGCGCCGAGCCGCTGCCGTGGTGCTCGCGCGGGTGCGGCTTTGGCTCGGTGGCCCGCTGCGCGGTCAGCCACAGGACGCCGACGGCGAGGAAGCAGGCGGCCAGCAGCGGCCCCGCCTCGGGGAACCAGGCCGTGGACAGGCCGATCGAGATGATCGGCCCGAAGATGAAGCACACCTCGTCGACGACGGACTCGAACGAGTAGGCGGTGTGGAGCTGCGGGGTGCCCCGGTAGAGGGCGGCCCAGCGGGCCCGGATCATCGCGCCCAGGCTCGGCACCGCGCCGATCCCGGCGGCGCACACGAACAGCACCCAGTCCAGCCACTCGTAGCGCGCGGCGAACAGCAGCCCGGCCGCGGCCACCAGGGCGAGCAGGGTCGCGGGGCGCAGCACGCGGGCCTGGCCGTACCGGTCGACCAGCCGGGACACCTGCGGGCCGATCGCGGCGGCGGACAGCGCGATGGTCGCCGACAGGGCGCCGGCCAGCCCGTACCGTCCGCTGATCTGGGAGATCATCGTGACCACGCCGATGCCCATCATGGACAGCGGCATCCGGCCGACGAAGCCCGCGGCGGAGAAGCCCTTGCTGCCGGGTGCGGCGAACAGGGCGCGATAGGGGGTGGGCACGGGTGTCTCCGGCGGCTCGTACTCGGTAAGGCGTGATTGCGGCTGATACAGCTTACGAGTAAGGGAACCCTCATGCACCCGCTCGGCCCTGGGGAAAATCCGCCCGAATCCGACTCTTCACCCTCCTGTTTCCGGCCGGTCAGTGCCGGGTGACAGGATCGGCTCATGCCAGACGTGCTCGATGCCACCCCCTACGACGCCCTGCTCCTGCTCTCCTTCGGCGGCCCGGAAGGCCCGGACGACGTGGTCCCGTTCCTGGAGAACGTGACCCGCGGGCGCGGTATCCCGAAGGAACGTCTGAAGGAGGTCGGGCAGCACTACTTCCTGTTCGGCGGGGTCAGCCCGATCAACGACCAGAACCGCGCCCTGCTGGACGCCCTGCGCAAGGACTTCGCGGGCCACGGCCTGGACCTGCCGGTCTACTGGGGCAACCGGAACTGGGCGCCGTACCTGACGGACACCCTGCGCGAGATGGTCGCCGACGGCCGCCGCCGCATCCTGGTCCTCGCCACCAGCGCCTACGCCTCCTACTCGGGCTGCCGCCAGTACCGCGAGAACCTCGCCGACGCGCTGGCCGCGCTGGAGGCCGAGGGCCTCGAACTGCCGAGGGTCGACAAGCTGCGGCACTACTTCAACCACCCCGGCTTCGTCGGCCCCATGGCCGACGGGGTGCTGGAGTCCCTCGCCGGCCTCCCCGAGGACGTCCGCGCGGGCGCCCACATCGCCTTCACCACCCACTCCATCCCGACCGCGAGCGCCGACACCTCCGGCCCGGTGGAGACGCACGGCGAGGGCGGCGCGTACGTCGAGGAGCACCTGGACGTGGCCCAGCTGATCGCCGACGCGGTCCGCGAGCGCACCGGCGTCGACCACCCCTGGCGGCTCGTCTACCAGTCCCGCTCCGGGGCCCCGCACATCCCGTGGCTGGAGCCCGACATCTGCGACCACCTGGAGGAGCTGCACGGCGCCGGGGTCCCGGCCGTCGTCATGGCCCCCATCGGCTTCGTCTCCGACCACATGGAGGTCATCTACGACCTCGACACGGAGGCCACGGCCAAGGCCGCGGAACTGGGGCTGCCGGTCCGGCGGTCCGCGACCGTGGGCGCCGACCCGCGGTTCGCCGCCGCCGTGCGCGAACTGGTCCTGGAGCGGGCGGCCACGGAGAGCGGGCGGCGCGTCACGCCCTGCGCCCTGGGCGCGCTCGGCGCGAGCCACGACGTCTGCCCGGTCGGCTGCTGCCCGGCCCGGGCCCCGCGCCCGGCCGCCGCGGGCACCGACAGCCCCTACGCGTGAGGAACCCCGTGACCGACCCCCTGCACAAGGACCTGCTGGAGCTCGCCCGGGAGGCGGCCGCCCGCGCGGGCGAGCTGCTGCGCGACGGCCGCCCGGCCGACCTCGCCGTCGCCCGGACCAAGTCCAGCCCGATCGACGTGGTGACCGAGATGGACATCGCGGCGGAGAAGCTGATCACCGACCTGATCTCCGGGCAGCGGCCGGACGACGGCTTCCTCGGCGAGGAGGGCGCGTCCACCGAGGGCACCAGCGGGATCCGCTGGGTGATCGACCCGCTCGACGGCACGGTCAACTACCTCTACGGGCTGCCGACCTGGGCCGTCTCCATCGCGGCCGAGCAGGACGGCGAGACCGTGGTCGGCGTGGTGGCCGCGCCGGTGCGGGGCGAGACGTACCACGCGGTACGGGGCGCCGGGGCCTTCGCCACCGGGGCGTGGGAGGGCGAGCGCGCGCTGCGCTGCCGCCCCGCGGCTCCCCTGGAGCAGGCGCTGGTCTCCACGGGCTTCAACTACGTCACGCAGGTCCGCACCCACCAGGCCGAGGTCGCCGCCCGGCTGATCCCGCTGCTGCGCGACATCCGGCGCAGCGGGTCGGCGGCGATCGACCTGTGCGACCTGGCCTGCGGCCGGCTGGACGGCTACTTCGAGCGCGGGCTGAACGCCTGGGACTGGGCAGCGGGCGACCTCATCGCCCGCGAGGCGGGCGCCCTGACCGGCAGCCGCCCCGGAGAACGCCCCTCCCGCGACCTCACGGTCGCCGGCACCCCCGGCGTCTTCGAGCCCCTCCAGCGCCTCCTGGAGGACTTCGGAGCCTGGCACGACTGACACCGGCCGGGACCGACCGGGATCCGGTCGCCCCCGACAGGAGTCGAACGCCGTCGCGGGGGAAGGGATCAGGTACGGGCAGGGCCCCGGCGCTGGATTCGCCGGGGCCCTGTCCGCGTGCTGCGGGCTGATCAGACGCTGGTCGCGCCGACCTCCACACCGTGTTCGGCGGCGAGGCGGCGCAGGTCGTCGAGCTCGGCCTGTTCCACTTCGACGAGGAAGTCGTCGCCCTCGTCACGAGCCCGGGTGATGTCGGACTCGGTCGCCTTTATGCGCTGCAGAAGTCCCGTCGTGAATGCGTCCATGCTGCGCCCCCTCGTCCAGGGTCGTGGGTCGGTGGCACGGGGGTGTGCCGTAGGAAGGGGCGATCACGTCTCTCGCGGGTGCCCAGCGCTGCCCTGCCAGGCGGCGGCGCTGCCGGACACCCCCATTGTCCGCTCTGCTGTAGCGGCGACGTACGTACCGCATGGTGCTGCGGCACATGCAGAGCGTGATCGCGGGGTGTACATGCCGTCCTCCCCCCGCTCCCTTCCGTGGAAACCTCAACCGCAGGAGAAAATCTCGCATTCCCGCCCGGCGGCCTTCGATCCGGCCGTCCGCGCCCCCGTCTTACTGCCGACTTATGGCCGAAAAGGGCAGGATGGAGGTCACACACCCCATGAAGACCCCTGCCCGCGTGCGCCGATGGGCGCTACGCGGGTGGACAGAGGAAGGACAAGCGACGTGCGCGTACTCGTCGTCGAGGACGAGCAACTGCTCGCCGATGCGGTGGCCACCGGACTGCGCCGGGAGGCCATGGCCGTCGACGTCGTGTACGACGGTGCGGCCGCCCTGGAGCGCATCGGCGTCAACGACTACGACGTGGTCGTCCTCGACCGCGACCTCCCCCTCGTGCACGGCGACGACGTCTGCCGCAGGATCGTCGAGCTCGGCATGCCCACGCGCGTGCTGATGCTCACCGCCTCCGGCGACGTCAGCGACCGCGTCGAGGGCCTGGAGATCGGCGCCGACGACTACCTCCCCAAGCCCTTCGCGTTCAGTGAGCTCATCGCGCGCGTGCGCGCCCTCGGCCGGCGCACCAGCGTGCCGCTGCCGCCCGTCCTGGAGCGCGCCGGCATCAAGCTCGACCCGAACCGCCGCGAGGTCTTCCGCGACGGCAAGGAGGTCCAGCTCGCGCCGAAGGAGTTCGCCGTCCTGGAGGTCCTGATGCGCAGCGAGGGCGCGGTGGTCTCCGCCGAGCAGCTGCTGGAGAAGGCGTGGGACGAGAACACCGACCCCTTCACCAACGTCGTGCGGGTGACCGTGATGACCCTGCGCCGCAAACTGGGCGAGCCGCCCGTGATCGTCACCGTCCCCGGCTCGGGTTACCGGATCTGATGAACGTGGCCACCACTCCCGCGCCGCCGCAGGCACCTCCCAAGCCCACCTGGGACCCCCGCAGGCCGCAGCCCGCCTTCCCGTGGCTGCGGCCGACCATCCGCATACGGCTCACCCTGCTGTACGGCGGCATGTTCCTGATCGCCGGCATCCTGCTGCTGTCGATCATCTACCTGCTCGCGGCCCAGGCCATCAGCACCGGGAACCAGCCGTTCTTCAAGATCATCGACGGCACCCAGATCAAGATCTCCAGTGACAACTGCCCGGCGATCACCGGCTCCACCAACCTGCAGATCTCGGACTTCAACGCCGCGATCGCCCAGTGCGTGGACCACCAGCGCCAGGCGGCCCTGGACAACCTGCTCAGCCGTTCGCTGCTGGCCCTGCTGGGCCTGGCCGTGATCGCCTTCGCGTTCGGCTACGCGATGGCCGGCCGGGTGCTGTCCCCGCTCGGCCGGATCACCCGCACCGCCCGAGCGGTGGCCGGCTCGGACCTGTCCCGCCGGATCGAGCTGGACGGCCCGGACGACGAGCTCAAGGAGCTCGCCGACACCTTCGACGACATGCTGGAGCGCCTCCAGCGGGCCTTCACCGCCCAGCAGCGCTTCGTCGGCAACGCCTCCCACGAGCTGCGCACGCCCCTGGCGATCAACCGCACGCTCCTGGAGGTGCACCTCTCCGACCCGGGCGCCCCGGTGGAGCTCCAGCAGCTCGGCAAGACGCTGCTGGCCACCAACGAGCGCAGCGAGCAGCTCGTGGAGGGCCTGCTGCTGCTCGCCCGCAGCGACAACCAGATCGTCGAGCGCAAGCCGGTCGACCTGGCCGAGGTCGCCTCCCAGGCCGTCGACCAGGTGCACGCCGAGGCCGAGGCCAAGGGCGTGACGATCAGGGGGCAGCGCAAACCCGCGGTGGTCCAGGGCAACGGCGTGCTGCTGGAGCGGATCGCCCTGAACCTGGTCCAGAACGCGGTGCGGTACAACGTGCCCGAGGACGGCTGGGTGGAGGTCGCCACCGAGGTCCGGCACGGCCAGGCGGTGCTGTCCGTCACGAACACCGGGCCGGTGGTTCCGGCGTACGAGATCGACAACCTCTTCGAGCCCTTCCGGCGGCTCCGCACCGAGCGCACGGGCAGCGACAAGGGCGTCGGCCTGGGCCTGTCCATCGTCCGGTCCGTGGCCCGGGCGCACGGCGGCCACATCGCGGCGCAGCCCCGTGAGGGGGGCGGACTCGTGATGCGTGTCACCCTGCCGATCTGACCGTTTTCCAGATCGTGACACACGCGGGCGATGTTCGCTATACGCGGAATTTTCGGGCGGCGTGGCACCCACACCTGTGTGTGATCGATCACATGCGCGGATTTCCGGCCATCTACTCTCCGTGATCATGGCTGGGGGAATAAAGCCGGGAAAATCCCTGTTTTCAGGGGACTTGATCACGGGAAGTACAGGGTGAGGCGCCTTTGAGGTGACTCGACAAGACCGTGTACGGTCCCCATCGCCATCCAACCTGATCACTCCTGAGGGGTCCGGTTGGGTGTCGATTGAGTAACAGACCTTGATGTGAGGCAAAATCTCCGCCTCAGGTCGGGCACAAGTCCGGCCTCTCACGCGTTACGTGCGCTGGAGACACCGCAGACACCCAGAGGGGGAGAGCGACATGGCAACCGATTACGACACTCCACGCAAGACCGACGACGACGTCGACTCGGACAGTCTTGAAGAGCTGAAGGCCCGGCGGAACGACAAGTCCACCTCGGCGGTCGACGTCGACGAGTTCGAGGCCGCAGAAGGCCTGGAGCTGCCCGGCGCCGACCTCTCGAACGAGGAACTGGCCGTCCGGGTGCTGCCGAAGCAGCAGGACGAGTTCACCTGCATGAGCTGCTTCCTGGTGCATCACCGCAGCCAGCTGGCCCGGGAGAAGAACGGTCAGCCGATCTGCCGCGACTGCGACTGAGGGCGGGTCGGGCATGACTGGCTCGACCCCACCTCGGAAGCGCCGCTTCCCCCTGCCGGGAGCGGACTCGGGGCCGTCCGACGGCCCACGCGCGCGGGACGTCGAGCGGGGCTCATCCGATCCGGGAGCCTCGCTCGAACCGGCGGCCGGCCGGGGTGACCTCCCGGCGTCGGCGGAGCAGCCCGCGCCCGTCGCCAGGCGACGGGCCGCGGCGATCCGTGGCAAGGCCGTGGATCTGGCCCGGGAAGGGGCCCGCAAGGGCGGCAGCCGGGCGAAGGCGGGGCTGTCCTACCTCGCGGACCGGATCATCGAGATCGCCCCGCGTATCCCCGTACGCGACCTCGCGACCCTGCGTCGGCAGTTCCCGGGCCTCGGGCCCGAGCAGCTCGCCGACAAACTGGTGGCGGGCGCGGCGGGCGCCACCTCGGCGGTCGGGGCCGGAGTGGGCGCGGCCGCGATGCTGCCGGTGCCGCCGGCGATGCCGACCGAGCTGGCCGCGGAGATCACCGGCGTCGCGGCGATCGAGCTCAAGCTGATCGCCGAACTCCACGAGGTCTACGGCGTACGGCCGCCGGGGAACGTGAAGGCCCGCAGCACGGCGTATCTGTCCTCCTGGTCGGGGGAGCGCGGGATCGACGTGATGAAGCCGTCGACGATCAACAACGCCCTCGGCGGGCAGATGAAGCGCGAGCTGCGCCAGCAGATCATGAAACGGGTGGTGCGCGACCTGCCCAACCTGATGCCGTTCATGGTCGGTGCGGCCGTCGGGGCGGTCATGAACCGCCGGGACACCAAGAAGCTCGCCGCGCGCATCCGCGCGGACCTCAGAAAGATCCAGGTGCCCTGGGACGAGCTGTCCGGGCTGCCGCCGCTGGAGAAACCGGCGGAGCCGCTGCCGATCGCCGAGCTCCCCGAGGACTTCGGCGGCTGACCGGCCGCCTAGCTCGCGCTCTTCGCCGCCTCGATGGCCGCCGCCAGGGCCTCCGGCTCCCGGGTCGACAGGTACAGGTACGGCGTCGGGTCCTCCGGGTCGGTCACCTCCACGCGCAGGGCCGTGGGGATGTAGGCGCGCAGCAGCAGGAAGGCGCGCACATCGGCCTTGTAGGTGCGCCAGGCGCGCGCCTCCTCGGGGTCCAGCACCTCCGACGCGCCCAGCGCCGACACCGGGATCTTCGCCTCGCCCGCGATCAGCGAGTCGCCGACGATCCGGATCCGCTGGGAGCCGTAGGAGCTGGCCACCACCGCGGCCGCCGCCGTGCCGCCGACCAGGCCGCCGAGCGCCGGCAGGGTGCCGAAGGGCAGCAGGATCAGCGCGAACGAGACACCGACCAGGAAGCTGATGAACCACCACGACCGGGGGGCGGTGAGGCGTTCTTCGTACGGGGTGGCGGAGAGCTGCATGGAGCCAAGCTTGGCACGGTGTCCGGATTCACCGGACGCGCGGGTAAGGTCTGCGGCTGTGAGTGGTAGTTCCGCAGCTCTTCAGCCTCCCGCCAGTGCCCGGAAACCGGTGCGGCACCCCGACGCCCCCGCGCCCGGCGAGCTCATCGGCGCACACTACGAACAGTGTTTCGGATGTGGTCACGAGCAGTCGCACGGCCTGCACCTGGAGGCACGGGCCGGCGAGGGGGTCTCCCTCACCGCCGAGTTCACCGTGCGCCCCGCCCACCAGGGCGCCCCGGGCCTCGCACACGGGGGCGTCCTCGCCACCGCCCTGGACGAGACGCTCGGCTCGCTGAACTGGCTGCTGCGGAAGATCGCCGTCACCGGACGGCTGGAGGCCGACTTCGTCCGGCCCGTGCCCGTGGGCACCACGCTGCACCTGGAGGCCGAGGTCGTCGCCGTGGCCGGCCGGAAGATCTACTCCACCGCCACCGGGCGCCTCGACGCCCCCGGAGGGCAGGTAGCCGTCCGCGCGGACGCCCTGTTCATCGAGGTCCCGGTCGAGCATTTCGTCGACAACGGCCGTCAGGAGGAGATCCGGGCCGCCATGAGCGACCCGGACCAGGTCCGGCGCGCCCGCGCCTTCGAGGTGAACCCGTGAGCCCCGCCCCCCTGCACGTGCTGCTCCGCCGCGTCGACCCCGACGTACCGCTTCCGGCGTACGAGCGGCCCGGGGACGCGGGGGCCGATCTGCGGACCACCGAGGCGTGCGAGCTGGCGCCGGGGGAGCGGGCCGTGCTGCCCACGGGGGTGTCGATCGCGCTCCCGGAGGGGTACGCCGCCTTCGTGCACCCGCGGTCGGGGCTCGCGGCCCGGTGCGGTCTGGCTCTCGTGAATGCCCCGGGGACGATTGATGCCGGGTACCGTGGGGAGATCAAGGTGATCGTGGTGAATCTCGACCCGCGCGAGGCCGTGCGGTTCGAGCGCTTCGACCGGATCGCCCAACTGGTCGTCCAGCAGGTCGAGAGGGTCCGCTTCCAGGAGGTGGCGGAACTTCCCGAATCGGCGCGGGCCGAGGGGGGCTTCGGGTCCACCGGCGGTCATGCGGCGGTGGGCGGCGCGAGCGGCACAAACGGTCAGGCCGCCGAGGGCGGTCCGACGGGTGGGAATCGATACGCTTCGGTCGTATCCGACCGGGAAGGACAGTGACGTGTTCGGACGTCGCAAGAAGAAGGGTGCCGCCGAGGACGCGGCCGGCGAGGCCGAGCAGGTCGTCGACAGCGTCGACACCGAGGCGGACGAGGAAGAGGGCGAGCGCGAGCGCGTGCGCCTGGAACCGGAGCCCCGGCCCGACGGCCCGTGGGACGACACCGAGGTGCGCGAGCCGGGCGAGGGGCGGGTGGACCTCGGCGGTCTGTTCGTGCCCGGCGTCGACGGGATGGAGCTCAGGGTCGAGGTCGCGGGCGACGCGATCGTCGCGGCGACCGTCGTGCTGCGCGACAGCGCCGTCCAGCTGCAGGCCTTCGCCGCGCCCAAGCGCGAGGGCATCTGGGGCGAGGTCCGCGAGGAGATCGCGACCGGCATCACCCAGCAGGGCGGCATCGTCGACGAGGTCGAGGGTCCGCTGGGCTGGGAGCTGCGGGCCCAGGTGCCGGTGCAGCTGCCGGACGGCACCAGCGGCTTCCAGGTCGTGCGGTTCGTCGGCGTGGACGGCCCCCGCTGGTTCCTGCGCGGTGTGATCTCCGGGCAGGGCGCGGTGCAGCCGCAGGCCGCCGGGCTCCTGGAGCAGATCTTCCGGGACACCGTCGTGGTCCGTGGCGAGGGCCCGATGGCGCCCCGCGACCCGATCGTCCTGAAGCTGCCGAACGACGCCCAGATGGTCCCCGAGGGCGTCCAGCAGGAGGAGTCCTCGCGCTTCTCCGGCGGCATGGGCCAGCTCCAGCGCGGACCGGAGATCACCGAGGTCCGCTAGGCGACACGACGCACGGCATGGGCCGTACCCCGCACCGGGGTACGGCCCTTTCGCATGCGTGACCTCTTGACGCCGTATTGGTCTGTACCTACCGTCTCGGCTCAACGCGTCTGTTCATAAAGGCGCTTGACGTTCACATACGAGAACGGAAGGCCCCCGCACATGCGCAGAACCGCACTCCTCGCGGCCGTCGTCGCCCTCGTGGCCGCACTCCTGTCCTGGCCCGCCCAGGCCGCCCCCGCCGCCTTCACGCACCCCGGAGTCACCGTCTCCAGGTCGCAGCTGGACTTCGCCCGCGCCCAGGTGCTGGCCGGCGCCCAGCCCTGGAAGGCGGCCTACGACCAGATGATGGCCGGCAAGTACGCCGACCTGAACCGCACCCCCGCGCCCCGGGCCACGGTCGAGTGCGGGTCGTACTCCAACCCGAACCACGGCTGCACCGACGAACGCGAGGACGCGCTCGCCGCGTACACCGACGCACTCGCCTGGTACATCACCAGGGACGCGCGCTACGCCCAGAAGGCCATCCAGATCATGGACGCCTGGTCGGCCACCATCACGAGCCACACCAACAGCAACGCGCCCCTGCAGACCGGCTGGGCCGGCTCCTCCTGGCCCAGGGCCGCCGAGATCATCCGGTACACGTACACCGGCACCTGGACCGAAGAGGCCCGCTTCGCCACGATGCTGCGCGACGTCTACCTCCCCACCGTCATCAAGGGCTCCAACTCCAACGGCAACTGGGAGCTGAGCATGATGGAGGCCGCCGTCGGCATCTCCGTCTTCCTGGAGGACCGGACGTCGTACGACACGGCCATGGCGAAGTTCCGCACCCGCACGGCCGCCTACGTCTACCTGGCCTCCGACGGGTCGGTGCCGAAGACCGTGCCCGGCCAGAACCTCGACACCACCGCCAAGATCGTCGCCTACTGGCAGGGCCAGTCCACCTTCGTCACCGGCCTCACCCAGGAGACCTGCCGGGACCTCACCCACACCGGGTACGGCATCTCCGCGATCTCCCACATCGCCGAGACCAGCCGGATCCAGGGCGAGGACCTGTACGGCACGGACGTCGGCGAGCGACTGCGGCAGGCGCTCGGCTTCCAGTCCAAGTACCAGCTCGGCACCGCGGTCCCCAGCTGGCTCTGCGGCGGCTCCCTGACCCTCGGGCTGGGACCGGTCACCGAGGTCGGCTACAACGCCCTCCACAACCGCCTGGGCATCGCCATGACCAACACCCAGGCCCTCACCCTGGACAACCGCCCCGCGGGCACCAACAACCTCTTCGTCGCCTGGGAGACCCTCACCCACGGCGACAACCCCAACTGACCCGGACCCCCCCGGACCCCGGGCGCCCGCCCCCGGCCGGCACCCGGGGTCCGGGGCCGTCGCCGGGCCGTGCCATCAGGGTTGCGTCAAGGATGTCCGCCGACCCGCTCCGGGCCCCGTTCGACGGGATTGCCGGCCGTAAGGTCGACGCTGCGTAGGCGGCAGTTACGGGAAGACAATAGGACCATGGCACGCGGCAAGCTTCGGATCTACCTCGGCGCGGCACCCGGCGTGGGCAAGACCTACGCGATGCTCTCCGAGGCCCACCGGCGTGTGGAACGCGGCACCGACTGCGTCGTCGCCTTCGTGGAGCACCACGGCCGGCCGCGCACCGAGGTGATGCTGCACGGCCTGGAACACGTCCCGCGCCGGGACCTGGAGTACCGGGGCGCCCAGTTCACGGAGATGGACGTGGACGCCGTACTGCGCCGCGCCCCCGCCGTCGCCCTGGTGGACGAACTCGCCCACACCAACGTCCCCGGCTCCCGCAACGCCAAGCGGTGGCAGGACGTGGAGGAACTGCTGGCCGCCGGGATCGACGTCGTCTCGACCGTCAACATCCAGCACCTGGAGTCCCTCGGCGACGTCGTCGAGTCCATCACGGGGGTGCGCCAGCGCGAGACGGTGCCCGACGAGGTGGTCCGGCGCGCGGACCAGATCGAACTGGTCGACATGTCGCCCCAGGCGCTGCGCCGGCGCATGGCGCACGGCAACATCTACCAGCCGGACAAGGTCGACGCGGCCCTGTCCAACTACTTCCGCCCCGGCAACCTCACCGCCCTGCGCGAACTCGCCCTGCTCTGGGTCGCCGACCGGGTCGACGAGTACCTGAAGCAGTACCGCAGCGAGCACCAGGTCTCGGCGATCTGGGGCTCACGGGAGCGGATCGTGGTCGGCCTCACCGGCGGCCCCGAGGGACGGACACTGATCCGGCGCGCCGCACGGCTCGCCGAGAAGGGCGCCGGCGGCGAGGTGCTCGCCGTCTACATCTCCCGCAGCGACGGCCTGACCTCGGCCTCCCCCAAGGAACTCGCCGTCCAGCGCACCCTGGTCGAGGACCTCGGCGGCACCTTCCACCACGTCGTCGGCGAGGACATACCGGCCGCGCTCCTCGACTTCGCGCGCGGCGTCAACGCCACCCAGATCGTGCTCGGCTCCTCGCGCCGCAAGGCCTGGCAGTACGTCCTCGGACCCGGCGTCGGCGCCACCGTCGCCCGCGAGTCGGGACCCGACCTCGACGTCCACATCGTCACCCACGGCGAGGCCGGCAAGGGGCGCGGGCTGCCGGTCGCCCGGGGCGCGCGGCTCGGCCGCGGCCGGATCATCGCCGGCTGGCTGGTCGGCCTCGTCGGCCCCGCCGTCATGGCGGTGCTGCTGAACACCGTCGACCTCGGCCTCGCCAACGACATGCTGCTCTTCCTGACCTTCACGGTCGCGGCCGCACTGCTCGGCGGGCTCTTCCCGGCACTCGCCTCGGCCGCCTTCGGGTCACTGCTGCTGAACTACTTCTACACACCGCCCCTGCACCGGCTGACCGTCGCCGACCCCACGAACATCGTCGCCATCGTGATCTTCTTCGGGGTCGCGCTGTCCGTCGCCTCGGTCGTGGACCTCGCCGCCCGCCGCACCCACCAGGCGGCCCGGCTGCGCGCCGAGTCCGAGATCCTCTCCTTCCTGGCCGGCAGCGTGCTGCGCGGCGAGACCGGCCTGGAGGAACTGCTGGAGAGGGTCCGGGAGACCTTCGGCATGGAGTCCGCCGCCCTGCTGGAGCGGGCCGGCGACGTCGAGCCGTGGACCTGCGCCGGCCGGGCCGGCTTCGGCCCGGCCCTGGAACGGCCCGAGGACGCCGACGTGGACATGCCCGTCGGCGACCACATGGCGCTCGCGCTGACCGGCCGGGTGCTGCCCGCCGAGGACCGCCGGGTGCTCGCCGCCTTCGCCGCCCAGGCGGCCGTCGTCCTGGACCGTACACGCCTCCAGGAGGAGGCCGAGCGGGCCCGCGCGCTCGCCGAGGGCAACCGCATCCGTACGGCCCTGCTGGCCGCCGTCAGCCACGACCTGCGCACCCCGCTCGCCGGGATCAAGGCGGCGGTGTCCTCGCTGCGCTCGGACGACGTGGCATGGTCCGAGGAGGACCGGGCGGCGCTGCTGGAGGGCATCGAGGAGGGCGCCGACCGCCTCGACCACCTCGTCGGCAACCTGCTCGACATGTCCCGCCTCCAGACCGGCACCGTCACCCCGATCGTGCGCGAGACCGACCTCGACGAGGTGGTCCCGATGGCGCTCGTCGGCGTCCCCGAGGGCAGCGTCGACCTGGACGTCCCCGAGACCCTGACGATGGTCGAGGCCGACGCCGGGCTGCTGGAGCGGTCGGTGGCCAACCTGGTCGAGAACGCGGTCAAGTACAGCCCGTCCGACCGGCCCGTGCTCGTCTCCGCCAGCGCCATCGCGGACCGCGTGGAGCTGCGGATCGTGGACCGCGGACCCGGCGTGCCCGACGACGCCAAGGAACGCATATTCGAACCCTTCCAGCGCTACGGTGACGCTCCGCGCGGCGCCGGGGTCGGACTCGGGCTCGCGGTCGCCCGGGGCTTCGCGGAGGCCATGGGCGGCACCCTCGACGCCGAGGACACGCCGGGCGGCGGGCTCACCATGGTCCTCAGCCTCCGCGCGGCAGGATCGGTCACCGAAGCGGCGCAGGCCGTGGCGGAAACCTTGGCAGAACCGGAAAGGCAGGCCTCATGACCCGTGTGCTCGTGGTCGACGACGAGCCGCAGATCGTGCGCGCCCTCGTGATCAACCTCAAGGCGCGCAAGTACGAGGTCGACGCGGCCCCCGACGGCCGGACCGCCCTCGAACTGGCCGCCTCCCGCCACCCCGACGTGGTCGTCCTCGACCTCGGCCTGCCCGACATGGACGGCGTCGAGGTGATCAGGGGCCTGCGCGGCTGGACCCGGGTGCCGATCCTGGTGCTCTCCGCCCGCCACTCCTCCGACGAGAAGGTCGAGGCGCTCGACGCGGGCGCCGACGACTACGTCACCAAGCCCTTCGGCATGGACGAGCTGCTGGCCCGGCTCAGAGCCGCCGTACGCCGTGCCGAGCCGGTCGCCGGGGGCGGTGAGGACGACGTCCTGGTGGAGACCGAGGGGTTCACCGTCGACCTGGCCGCGAAGAAGGTCAACCGGGCCGGCCGGGACGTCCGGCTGACCCCGACCGAGTGGCACCTGCTGGAGGTACTGGTCCGCAACACCGGCCGGCTGGTCAGCCAGAAGCAGCTGCTCCAGGAGGTCTGGGGGCCGTCGTACGGCACGGAGACCAACTACCTGCGGGTGTACATGGCCCAGCTGCGCCGCAAGCTGGAGGCCGACCCGTCCCACCCGAAGCACTTCATCACGGAGCCGGGGATGGGGTACCGGTTCGAGAAGTGAGCCGCGGGTCCGGCCGGGGGGCCGGGGGTCGTCCCCCGGGGGATGCAGCATCACGGAGCCGGGGATGGGGTACCGGTTCGGGAAGTGAGCTGGACTACGGCGGTGTCGGTGTACCCCGGTACGCTTCAGACATGAGTGCTGTTCCCCGTTCCGAGAAGCCGGCCGGCCGGTTCCGGCGCATGCTCGACCGGCTCTCCTCCTCCCAGGAGGACCTGGAGTCGGAGGAGCTGCGCGAGGACGCCGACACCGCCGGCTGCATCCGGATCGGCGACTGCCAGGACCGGCAGATCGTCACGGTTACTGGTACCTTGCGCACGGTCACCCTGCGGCCGCGTGCCGGAGTGCCGGCCCTGGAGGCAGAACTCTTCGACGGCTCCGCCGCGCTGGACGTGGTGTGGCTCGGCAGGCGCTCCATCGTGGGCATAGAACCGGGGCGCAGGCTGATCGCATCGGGCCGGATCTCGATGAGCCGGGGCCGCCGCGTGCTGTTCAACCCGAAGTACGAACTGAGACCCCTCGGTAGGGAGTAGCCGGTGACGTCGCTCGACAAGCCGACCGAAGACACGCAGGCGCAAGACGCGCGGGCGGTGACCGAGGCCGCGCTGTTCGAGGCCTTCGGCGGCGTGCGCGGCATGGTCGAGACCGTCCTGCCGGGCCTGCTGTTCGTCACGATCTTCACCATCAACAAGGACCTGCACTGGTCGGCCATCGCCGCCCTCGCGGTCTCCGTGGTGCTGGTCGTGGTCCGCCTCGTGATGAAGGACACCGTGAAGCACGCCTTCAGCGGTGTCTTCGGCGTCGCCTTCGGTGTCGTCTTCGCGATGATGACCGGCAACGCCAAGGACTTCTACCTCCCCGGCATGCTCTACACACTGGGCCTGGCGCTGGCGTACATCGTCACGACCCTGTGCGGGGTCCCGCTGATCGGCCTGATCCTCGGCCCGGTCTTCAAGGAGAACCTCTCCTGGCGCACCCGCAACCCCGGTCGCAAGAAGGCCTACGCCAAGGCCAGTTGGGCCTGGGGCCTGATCCTGCTCGCCAAGTGCGCGATCCTCTTCCCGCTCTACTGGTGGGCCAACACCGCCCAACTCGGCTGGGTCCTGGTCGCGTTGAAGATCCCGCCGTTCCTGCTCGCCGTCTGGCTCACCTGGGTCTTCCTGGCCAAGGCGCCCGCGCCCATCGACGTGTTCGCGGAGATGGAGGCGGAGGAGAAGGCCGGGGAGGAGCGCAAGGCGGCCCTGGCCGCGGAGCAGGGCGAGGCCGCCGGCGGCCGCCACCGCAAGTAGCCGCCGACACGACGGAAGGGGCGCTCTCCGGGCGGAGAGCGCCCCTTCGGCACACGCGGTACGTCAGCCGTCCTCGCGCCGGACCGACAGCAGGTCCTCCAGCTGCTCCTCGCGGGCCTGGGCCGCCACGAAGAGAAGCTCGTCGCCCGCCTCCAGGGAGTCCTCCTTGGACGGGGTGAGCACGCGGGTGCCGCGGATGATCGTGACCAGCGAGGTGTCCTCGGGCCACTCCACGTCACCGACCTGGGTGCCGGCCAGCGCCGACTCCTCGGGCAGGGTCAGCTCGACCAGGTTGGCGTCGCCGTGGCTGAAGCGCAGCAGACGGACCAGGTCGCCGACCGACACGGCCTCCTCGACGAGGGCCGACATCAGACGCGGCGTCGAGACGGCGACGTCCACGCCCCAGGCCTCGTTGAACAGCCACTCGTTCTTGGGGTTGTTGACCCGGGCGACGACGCGCGGAACGCCGTACTCCGTCTTCGCGAGGAGCGAGACGACCAGGTTCACCTTGTCGTCGCCCGTCGCGGCGATCACGACGTTGCAGCGCTGCAGCGCCGCCTCGTCCAGCGAGGTGATCTCACAGGCGTCGGCCAGCAGCCACTCCGCCTGGGGGACCCGCTCGACCGAGATGGCGGTCGGGGCCTTGTCGATCAACAGGATCTCGTGGCCGTTCTCCAGCAGCTCGCCCGCGATCGAGCGGCCGACGGCACCGGCCCCGGCAATGGCGACCCTCATCAGTGACCGCCCTCCTCTTCAGGACCCCCGGCGAACGCGGCCTCGACCTTGTCGACCTCGTCCGTCCGCATCATCACGTGCACCAGGTCGCCCTCCTGCAGCACCGTCTGCGAGGTGGGCAGCATGGCCTCGCCGAGGCGGGTCAGGAACGCCACCCGCACGCCCGTCTCCTCCTGCAGCTTGCTGATCTTGTGGCCGACCCACTGGGGGGAGGCGTGCACCTCGGCGAGCTGGACCCCGCCGGTGGGGTCGCGCCACAGCGGCTCGGCACCCGAGGGCAGCAGACGGCGCAGCATCTGGTCGGCGGTCCAGCGGACCGTGGCGACCGTCGGGATGCCCAGGCGCTGGTAGACCTCGGCACGCTTGGGGTCGTAGATCCGGGCCGCGACGTTCTCCACACCGAACATCTCGCGGGCCACCCGGGCCGAGATGATGTTCGAGTTGTCCCCGCTGGAGACGGCGGCGAAGGCGCCGGCCTCCTCGATGCCCGCCTCGCGCAGGGTGTCCTGGTCGAAGCCGACCCCGGTGACCCGGCGGCCGCCGAATCCCGGTCCCAGCCTGCGGAAGGCGGTGGGGTCCTGGTCGATCACGGCGACCGTGTGCCCCTGTTGCTCCAGGGTCTGGGCGAGAGCGGAACCCACTCTTCCGCAGCCCATGATGACGATGTGCACGACCGTCCTTCCGGTGTCCAAAAGTTACTGCTCAGCCCCATCAGGGTCTCAGACCGGGGCCCAAGCTACACACGCACCGGCCCGGCCGGGCACCCCCCCGGCCGGGCTCATCGGCGAGTGATGCTGCGCACGCTCCAGGCGGTGAGGATTCCGAGGCCGACGAGGGCGACCGTGGCACCGATCAACGTTGCGGCCGCGGGCATGGGACCTCCGAAGTGCGAAGACAGGCGGGATCTGCCATCTAGTCACGGATCGGGCGTAAGCTGCGGAATCCGCAGTTCCAGCCGTCTCCTTTTTCACTCGGGAGGCAGATCCGGTACTGCGGCTGGAGACCTGTCCGGTGGAAGGCCTACGATCCTCTCTCGTGTCCAAACTGACCGACGTGCCCAAACGGATCCTGATCGGGCGCGCACTGCGCAGCGACAGACTGGGTGAAACGCTCCTGCCGAAGCGCATCGCGCTCCCCGTCTTCGCCTCCGACCCGCTGTCCTCCGTCGCCTACGCGCCGGGGGAGGTCCTGCTGGTCCTGTCCATCGCGGGCGTGTCGGCCTACCACTTCAGCCCGTGGATCGCCGTCGCGGTCGTCGTGCTGATGTTCACGGTGGTCGCCTCCTACCGGCAGAACGTGCACGCCTACCCGAGCGGCGGCGGCGACTACGAGGTCGCCACCACCAACCTCGGCCCCAAGGCGGGCCTCACCGTCGCCAGCGCCCTGCTCGTCGACTACGTCCTGACCGTCGCCGTCTCCATCGCCTCCGGCATCGAGAACCTCGGCTCCGCGATCCCCTTCGTCGTCGAGCACAAGGTGCTCTGCGCGGTCAGCGTGATCGTGCTGCTGACGCTGATGAACCTGCGCGGCGTGAAGGAGTCCGGCAAGCTCTTCGCGATCCCGACGTACGTGTTCGTCGGCGGCGTCTTCGTCATGATCGCCTGGGGCGCGTTCCGGGGCCTGGTCCTCGGGGACACCATGCGGGCGCCCACGGCGTCGTACGAGATCAAGGCGGAGCACCAGGGACTGGCCGGCTTCGCCCTGGTCTTCCTGATGCTGCGCGCCTTCTCCTCCGGCTGCGCCGCGCTCACCGGCGTCGAGGCCATCTCCAACGGCGTCCCGGCCTTCCGCAAGCCCAAGTCGAAGAACGCGGCCACCACGCTGGCCATGATGGGCCTGCTGGCCGTCACCATGTTCTGCGGCATCATCGCGCTCGCCATGACCACCAAGGTCCGGATGGCCGAGAACCCGGCCACCGACCTGATCCGCAACGGCGTCCCGATCGGCTCCGGCTACGTCCAGAACCCGGTGATCTCCCAGGTCGCCGAGGCCGTCTTCGGCAAGGGCAGCTTCCTGTTCGTACTGCTCGCCGCCGCCACCGCCCTCGTTCTCTTCCTGGCCGCGAACACCGCGTACAACGGCTTCCCGCTGCTCGGCTCGATCCTCGCCCAGGACCGCTACCTGCCGCGCCAGCTGCACACCCGCGGCGACCGCCTCGCCTTCTCCAACGGCATCGTGCTGCTCGCCGGCACCGCCGCCCTGCTGGTGGTCATCTACGGCGCCGACTCGACCCGCCTGATCCAGCTCTACATCGTCGGCGTGTTCGTGTCCTTCACGCTCAGCCAGACCGGCATGGTCCGGCACTGGAACCGCCACCTGGCGGTCGAGAAGGACCAGGCCAAGCGCAGCCACATGATCCGCTCCCGCGCGATCAACGCCTTCGGCGCCTTCTTCACCGGCCTGGTGCTGGTCGTCGTCCTGGTCACGAAGTTCACCCACGGCGCCTGGGTGGCGCTGCTCGGCATGTGCATCTTCTACGCGACGATGACCGCGATCCGTAAGCACTACGACCGGGTCTCCGAGGAGATCTCCGCCCCCGAGGAGCCCGACGACGACCTGGTACGGCCGTCCCGCGTCCACTCGGTCGTCCTGATCTCCAAGATCCACCGCCCCACCCTGCGCGCCCTGGCCTACGCCAAGCTGATGCGCTCGGACACCCTGGAGGCGCTGACCGTCAACGTCGACCCGGCCGAGACCAAGGCGCTGCGCGAGGAGTGGGAGCGGCGGGGCATAGACGTGCCGCTGAAGGTCCTCGACTCGCCCTACCGGGAGATCACCCGGCCGATCATCGAGTACGTCAAGAGCCTGCGCGCCCAGTCGCCGCGCGACGCGGTCTCCGTGATCATCCCCGAGTACGTCGTCGGCCGCTGGTACGAGCACATCCTGCACAACCAGAGCGCGCTCCGGCTGAAGGGCCGGCTGCTGTTCACGCCCGGCGTGATGGTGACCTCGGTGCCCTACCAGCTGGCGTCCTCCGAGGCGGCCAAGATCCGGGCCCGCAAGCGGCAGGAGTGGAACGCGCCGGGCGCCGTCCGCCGTGGTCCGGCGGAGGCACGGCCCAAGGAGCCCAGCGGCAGCAGCTAGGCGTGCGGGGCGTGCGGGGTGTGGGCGTCCGGGATGTCAGGGGCGTGCGGGGCATGCGGGGCGTGCGGGGCGTGGGCGTCCAGGATGTCCGCAGCGTCCGTAGCGTCCGTAGCGTCCGCGGCGTCCGGGAGGTTTCCGGGAACACGTAGACTGGTGGGCTGTCGTCGGCCCTCGCCCGGGCCGTTTCCCTCCCCTCGATCTGGAGTCACCCCGCCATGCAGGCAGAACCGAAGAAATCGCTGGTGGGGACGGAGTACGAGGTCGAGGTCGGGCCCGTCGCGCACGGCGGGCACTGCATCGCCCGCACCGCCGAGGGCCAGGTCCTGTTCGTCCGGCACACACTGCCCGGCGAGCGGGTCGTGGCCCGCGTGACGGAGGGCGAGGAGGGGGCCCGCTTCCTGCGCGCCGACGCGGTCGAGATCCTGGACGCCTCCAAGGACCGGGTGGCCGTGCCCTGCCCCTACGCCGGTCCCGGCCGCTGCGGCGGCTGCGACTGGCAGCACGCCAAGCCGGGCGCCCAGCGCCGGCTCAAGGGCGAGGTGGTCGCCGAACAGCTGCGCCGGCTGGCCGGCCTCACCCCCGAGGACGTCGGCTGGGACGGCACGGTCATGCCCGCCGAGGGCGACAAGCTGCCCGCGGGCGAGGTGCCGCAGTGGCGGACCCGGGTGCAGTACGCCGTCGACGCCGACGGCAACGCGGGACTGCGCCGGCACCGCTCGCACGAGGTGGAGCCGATCGAGCACTGCATGATCGCGGCGCCGGGCGTCAGCGAGCTGGGCATCGAGGAGCGTGACTGGGCGGGCATGGCCTCGGTCGACGCGATCGCCGCGACGGGCTCCCAGGACCGCATGGTGATCCTGGAGCCGCGTCCGGGCGCCCGCCTTCCCCTGGTCGAACTCGACCGGCCCGTCTCGGTCATGCGTGTCGACGAGAACGACGGCGGCATCCACCGCGTCCACGGCCGCGCCTTCGTCCGCGAGCGGGCCGACGGCCGCACCCACCGGGTCAGCAGCGGCGGTTTCTGGCAGGTCCACCCGAAGGCGGCGGACACCCTCGTCACCGCGGTGATGCAGGGGCTCCTGCCGCGCAAGGGTGAGATGGCCCTGGACCTCTACTGCGGAGTCGGCCTCTTCGCCGGCGCTCTCGCCGACCGGCTCGGCGAGAAGGGCGCGGTCCTCGGTATCGAGTCCGGCAAGCGTGCGGTGGAGGACGCCCGCCACAACCTCGCCGGCTTCCCCCGGGTCCGGGTCGAACAGGGCAAGGTCGAGTCGGTCCTGCCGCGCACCGGTATCACCGAGGTCGACCTCGTCGTCCTCGACCCGCCCCGCGCGGGCGCCGGCCGCAAGACCGTCGAACACCTCGCCTCCCTCGGCGCCCGCCGCATCGCCTACGTCGCCTGCGACCCGGCCGCCCTCGCCCGGGACCTGGCGTACTTCCGCGACGGCGGCTACCGAGTCCGCACCCTCCGCGCGTTCGACCTGTTCCCGATGACCCACCACGTGGAGTGCGTCGCGATCCTCGAACCGGCCGGAAAGGCCGCCTGACCTGCGGGTTCGATTGGTGTGCGCTATGCGCGCTGTGGGCGTTACGGGCGATATCTTGACGCTGAAATGACGCTCTCCGAGGTGTCTTGACGCTCGTTCTGGTGGGGTGTCAGGAGCGCCGCGTCGCTGGTCAAGTTCCCTGCAGAGGCGTGGGGAACTCTTCAATTAGGGAGCGCTCAAGGCCGGCTGGTGGGTGGTACCTGTTGGAGCGTGGCCGGCCCGACCGGCGCATTGCGCGACCGCTGAGTTTGCTCTCAACTTGGGAAGCTGCGCGCATTTGGGGGCGATACGGGCGCTGACCTGGGTGAATGGTGGGTGAGCGGCTTTGCCGGGCTCGGCAGCCTTCCCCGTGATTCCCCGCTGTTCCCCGCTGTTCCCCGCTCGTTCTGGGTGCGCCAGTCGTGCGTCGGGCCCATCCCCACCCCCGTTCCAGTCTGTTCGGTTCGGGCCTCCTTGCCGGAGTGGGCGTACTACCGTCGAGCGTATGAAGGTCCGTCATAACGTACGTGCGGTTTTGCTCCATGGCGGTCAGCTGGTGTTCCTGCGCCGAGGATGGCCGGGCGGCACCTCCTTCTACACGACCGTCGGTGGGGGCGTCGAAGCTGAGGATGCCGACCTTGAAGCGGCTCTACGTCGTGAAGTGATGGAAGAGATCGGTGCCACGATCGGCCCGGCGAGGGAGTTCCTGACCTTGACCGAGCCGGGCGACAAGGTCACCGTCGTCCAGCACTTCTTTCATGCTGACGTGCTGGACATGGATCTCAACCGTCGCAGCGGCCCTGAGCTTGATGATCCCGACATAGGCGACTTCTCCCCGGTGAGAGTCGCGTTGAACGCGTCAGCCGTGAGAGCGCTTGAACTCCATCCGCCCGAACTCGCCGACCACTTAAGGGAGCACGCCGAGGATTGGGGTGCTTGAGGGGTGGCATGAGGGTCAAGCCGTGGGCGATGACTGCTTCGTCCCGGAGCAACTTGGGTCGGGACGCTGCCTTGGGCTGCTGTGTCTCTCACCTGTGCTGATGGTCCGCAGATGTTCGCGCTCGTCCGCCGTTGTTCGTCGGCGTTGTCGCGCAGATAGACACTCAAGGGTTCCTTGGGCGGGATACAGTGCGCGCCGTGGACATACCCGGCTGGTCCGTCTGGATCGCTCTCGGCCTGACCGTCTTGCAGGCCCTCGGCCTCGTTCCCGTCATTCGTCGACTGCGCGGATCCGACTCCTCGGTGCGTTCTGAGGCGCGCCTCGACCTGATGGACGTCATCGGCTCCCTGCTGCTCTTCGGCGGCCTGCTGCTGAGTCTCGCAGCGGCGGAATCCTGGATCTGGCTCACCTTCGCCGGTATCGCGCTTATGGCCGCCTTCTACGCGGCAAAGGGCATCCAATGGCTCCGCGCCCGCCGCCGTTCTACGACCTGATCCGAACGACAGGATCCAACCGCTCAGTGCACTACTTCTTCTTGCCCTGGGTCTTGCCGGGGATCTTGGTGAACTGGGTTTTTGCTGCTCAGGGGCGGTGGGCTCGTCCGCCTGGTGGTCGTCGGCGGTCGTCATTGGCCACTGTTGAGCGGCCTCGGACGGCCCAGGGACGGCCCAGCCATGAGGCCCATGAACGGCGTCAGCCAGCAGATGCAGCCCGCCATTCGGCGGTGATGCAGCCCTCTTCCATGTCCCACCACTCCTTGGCCACTCCGTGCGTGAGGAGCCGTTGCACCTTGGCGAGATCGGCGGTGGGCGGGACGTCCAGGGCGACCATGCCGAACCGCTCTATACCCTCGCCGCAGACGCCGAGTTCGTGAAAGGCATTGAGCACGCTCTGCCGTGCGGCTCCAGAGCCGCCGTCACGGAGCACGATGAGGCGGATGGTGCAGTTCTCGGAACGCCGAACCACCTCGCCGGCCCATCGCATGCCCTCCTCGTCGGGCTCGGTAGCCACGACGTCCCCGCACGCGATGCCTCGGACGAACCACGGGATGTTGTCGAGCCGCGCGGTGCCGTCGCCCTGGTCGACGGCCCACAGGCTCTCTACCGATGCCGGAGGCCAGTCGTCCTCGATCTCGAGCCGGAAGTGCACCTTCACGTACGGGCCCGCGGGGTTCGTCATGGTGCCCAGGATGCACAGTCCTGCCGCGCCTGTCGTAGGTGGGTGAACGGAGACGTCTGCTCAGAGTGAGGACATGGGTTCGTCTGGGCCTCGGCCGACGACAGCCAGGCACGACGGCGGGTGCGCCGACCGATCAGGCGTGCGTGTGTCTCGCTGCACCCCCACCGGCCTCAGCCACCAGGTCTCCGACTCCGTTCCCTCGACGGTCACCTACACCTACGACCACACGGCCGAGCCCTGTGGCCTGGCCGCGACGACGACCGACTCCGTCGCAGGCGCGTTCGAGACCGCCTACGCCGCTGACGGCGCCGTCAGCGGCGAGAAGCTGCCCGGCGGCTACACCCTGGCCCCGGAGATCGACACAACGGGCTCGCCCCTGACGCGTACCTACACCAGGGCCTCCGACAGCACCGTGGTACTGGCCGACTCGGTCGACAGGTCCATCCACTCCCAGGTGACGGCCCACTCGGGGTGGTCGCACCAGCAGTACCAGTACGACGCCGTCGGACGTCTGGCCGGGGTCGACGACACCGCGGACACAGTGATTCCTAATGCTGTCTGTCAAGCCGCGAGAGCGGTGGGTGGTACGGGTTCGTAGGTCCGTCCGTCGCGCAGGAGGGCCCAGAGGACGTTG